>NZ_KV808420.1:0-41097 GCF_001812305.1 Staphylococcus sp. HMSC056G08 | reverse complement strand
ATTATCACCAGTCCTAAATAGTATAGAGCCAATATATTCAAATTAATCGTTTGTTATTCAACTTCTGCATCTTGTGCTAATGGATTATTTGAAACAGCTTTACTACTGCCGCCATCACCGTAATTATTCGGTGCTTTGTCCCCTGGCAGTACCAATAAGTAGATAATATAAAGTGTAACTAAACCAGCAACCACAATACCGAAGACACCTGCGAATGCTGTGGCACCTAGTATCCAACCTTCGCTCGCATTCGCTGCCAAGACAACACCAAAGAAGAAAACAAGTGTTCCAACTGAAGCGATAAAACCGCTGATATATGAAATAATCGCAAATAACATTGTACGGTTTGTATCGTGTAAACGTCTAACCATCACAGTGAAAGATGGGATGATAATCGCAATACCAAAGATACTACTTAATAAGCCTCCTGAAAGTGCCCCTAACACAGTTGAAATTAAAAAGTTAATCCAAAATGGATGCCAATAATCCGCTCGATCGGAACGTCCATTCACATCTAAAAAGCGAATCCAAAATTGTTTATAGCTTTCAATAATTTGATTCGATTGATTCTCCATCGTATGCCTCCCCTTTATTTGTTAGGGTCATTATACCCACAACCAATTGAATATCTCAAATTAATTTTAAGTAAATAATTTGTTAATGCATATAAAGTGTTGCGTTCTTTAAGATAAACAAAAGTATAAAAAGAGACCTGAAATCAAAGCTGACTTCAAGTCTCCTATTTACCGTGTGTATGTTGTTTTATCTTATTCTAAGACATCACTTTCTTCTGCTTTTTCTGACACTTTTCTCATAATCGGATCTGTGATTGGTTTAAAGATAATACCGATAATAAAGAATGCGATGCCGAAGAT
The DNA here is from genome assembly GCF_001812305.1 of Staphylococcus sp. HMSC056G08. NCBI lineage: Bacteria > Bacillati > Bacillota > Bacilli > Caryophanales > Staphylococcaceae > Staphylococcus > Staphylococcus sp. HMSC056G08. The sequence continues at coordinate 40,222 of NZ_KV808420.1, read as the reverse complement.
CAGAAGAATCACTAGTTTTTTGGTTAAAATTTCAGGCACAAAGCCACCGACCGCTTCTCTCATCACATCAATCGCATACGCAAACGGCAAGTATGGATGAATCGCTTGGAAGAAATGCGGTGTGACCTCAATTGGGAACGTACCGCCCCCACCTGCGATTTGTAGGACTAACAAGATAATCGCTAAGGCTTTACCAGGGTTTCCAAGTAATGATACTAGTGTATAAACAATCGTCACAAAGACGAGTGAAATAATCACAGATAACCCGATAAACCATGCGACATGTTCAACTTGAGCTTTCAAAATCACAATATCTCCAATAGAGACAATTAACGATTGAAGAATACCGATAATATAAAACAGACCAAGTTTTCCTAAATAAGTTTCTCTAGTAGTAATACCCGGCAAGTCCGCAACATGCTTATTATCTGTCGTCAATAAGCTCACCATCAATAACGCACCAACCCAAATAGACAATGCTGTGTAGAATGGTGTACTTGCTGAACCGTAGTCTTTGACTGGGAAGATATCTTTTTCATGAATCTTAATCGGATTCGCAATGACATCTGCTTGTTTCTTCAAGTCATTTTTCAGTAAATCCACTAACTTATCTACTGCGTCATCATCTTCCACTTCATCAAAGAGCTTATTAGCTTTCGCTAAATCTTTCTCAAGATCCGGCAAGTCGTTTCTGATAAATTCAGCTAACTTATGCAAATCTTCTTTCGCTTGTGGTTGATTTTCATTTAACAATTGCACAATACGGTCATAACGATCAAACAGTGTCGGCAGATTCGCATTAACAGTTGCGGTAGTGTCCGCAAGTTGTTGTTCTAGACCAGGCAAGTCATTTCTCACGAATGATGCAGCACGTTCCACACCTTGTTTAAACTGCGGATAATAACGTTGTGCAGTCGCTACCGCATTTAAGTAACGTTGTTCTAATTGCGGTAAGACACTTTGGATTGTCTCAATACGATCACCTGCGACATCTAAAATAGATTGGCCTTCATCAATCACTTGTTGAATCGTATTCAGCTTAGATTGAACGGTAGAAAGTTTTGCCTCTCCTGTATTCAAGACAGACATAATGTCTTGTGACACATTGATTAAGCGTTGATTCAAGTCTGATTTAATATAGTTTCTTAAATCACTTAATGCATCATTAACATTCGGAATTTCTTTTAATAATTTTACTGCTTCAGCTTTACCAGAACTACCTTGTTTCAAGGCATCTCTCAATTGATTTTGGAGCTTAATCACATGATTGACTCTGTTATTTGCTGCTTCTAGTGTTTGAATTTCTTTAGATAAGTCAACATGTTCACGATTTTCTAGTTCAGACAAGATATCAATCAGTTGTTGGTTGGTCTTGCTTGTCACTTGCAGACGTTCAATCAAGTTATCTAACGTACTTTCAAATTCTTGAGGTTTGTCAGACGCTAAAATACCATAAGTTACTTCTTCTAGCGCTGCTAAATCTTGTTGGCTCGCTTCTGATTGTTGTTCTGTTTGTTGAGAAAGTGATAAGAGTGCTTTTGATAATGAAGACTCCATCGCATTCACATCATTTGGATTAATCGTATCCGTGTTATTCGAATCCTCACCATTAGTACTCATTTGTGAAGTACGTATTCCAGAGAAACGTCCATTATTTGTTGTACTTTGCGGTGCAGTTTGTGCTCTTTCGTTTAATTCATTTTGCACATTTTGATCGACTTCTTGTGCATTATCAATCACTTGTTGGTAACTGCCTACACGTTGTTTTACCGCTGATAAGTAACCTTGTGCTTCATTTAAACCTTGTTTGCCAGCTGTAACACCATTACTAGCAATGTCTACACCACGATTAATACGTGGGAAAGCTTGCGGTACATCATTTGAAGCAACATCTAAGGCACGCTCTATATTCGGTAAATATTCATTTAACGCTAAGATTAACTTTGCACGTTCATTCAATGCTGGAATGGCTGAATTCACTGCGTTTAATTTATCCTGCGCGTCTAAGATATCTCCTTTATATTGATTTAAACCTCGGAATTTATCTGCGTATTCATCTAATTGATCTTGGTTTTGGTCAAGATACAGAATCTTTTTCGCAAATTCATTAATTTTCGGTACTGAATCATTCGCAGTCTTCACTGCTTTTTGAATTTTATTAATCGTTGGTATTTCTTCCTCAAGTTTCACACCTAAACGATTGGCTTCATCTAACAATGCTTTTGTCACTGTTTCATTAAACTGTTCATTCGCTTTTTGAACAATTGCACTCGTTCCTGCATCTGTCATTTTCGGCGCAATCGCGTTTAATTTCTGGTTCACTTTGTATTCAACGTTCGCTTGTTGCGGGTCTTTTCTCAGTGTGCCAGTAATTTCATGTGTAAACTTGTCTGGTATGTACATTGCGGCGTAATATTTACCCATTTTCAAATCATGGTCTGCTTTTTTCCGACTGACAAACTCCCAGTCAAAGTGGTCATCTTTTTTCAAGTTATCGACAATAGTGTCCCCGACATTGATTTGTTTGCCTCGGACTTTATCGCCATTATCTTCATTGACAACTGCGATTTTAATATTTTTGGTATTACCGTAAGGATCCCAAGTCGCATCTAAGTTGAACCATGCGTAAAAGGACGGCAATATCGCTATTCCGCCTAAAATCACTAAAACGGACGGGTGCTTGATAATTTTCTTTAAATCCATCAGGAACAGCTGTATCGCGTTCTTCATTTGTACACCTCTAAAATTTTTATATCTATTTTGGTTTCACATTAATTTCAAATTACTGTTTGTTTCTCTTGAATAAATTGATATAATGGCCTCATTAGTAGGGTTACTCTTTAAAAGCTAACAACTATCAACAACTAGTCATAATACTGCTTTTAGTGTACCAAGTCAAACATCCGTTTGTACACAGTAAACTAATATATTTTAAGAGAGGTATTTCCATGAAGAAACAAAAATTATTGGTCTGTATGCTTTCTACTTCATTGTTAGTTCCATCCTTCCCTTTAAGTGATGTACAAGCAGAAACAACAGATAAAGTCACGGCACCTTCACAGTCTGATGCATCATCTTCAGACCGTGCCTCAAACACTAAACAGGACACACAAGAAAATCAAAAAGAAACATCTAAACCACATAAAGCATCCAAAACGCAATCATCTGATTCAGACACATCTCTAAAATCAGATGAGAAAGATGACGTTGAGTCAGAGTCTGAAACAAATACACAATCAAAAGATACATCTTCAACACCTTCAGATAACACAACACGAAATGAGGTTGAATCAGATTATGACGCACATACATTAGACTTCTTCAAATCTACACCGAAGCGAGATTCATCTAGCCGCTTCGAAAGCCTATTCAACCGTCTCTTCCCAAGTTATTCAAACCGTTCTGAAACTACGGATACCAATCAAGAGACAAGCGACTCTAACGCTAGCAATGAACAAGCTTTAGACAATAAAAATGAAACCTATTATCAAGGTCAGCCACAAACAAAAACACCGTCTGAAGAAACACCAATTGAAACAGACAAACAATCAGAAGACAGTACAACTACATCAAACGAAACAACACCTAAAGAAGATACACCTTCTAACCAAGAACAGTCATCTGACACATCTTCAAATACAACACCTGAAGCTTCTCAAGATGACCAAGATATCTTTAATAAACTAGATGAAGCCAGCAACAATGTCACAAACAATAATCAAGAAGAAACTGAACAACCAACAGAAAACAAAGACTCAGCACAACTAAAACAAGCTGATGACGCTAATCAAACGACACAACCTAAAGAAACAGAAACAAATTCAAACAATGAAGATACAGCTGATAACCAAAACACAACTGGTTCAACACAATCAGAATCTAAAGAAGATACAGATGACACATCTTCTAAAGCAGATGACCGTGTCTTAGAATCTATTTTGGATCAATACAGTGAAGATGCGAAACAAAATAAAGCAGATTATGACGCACAAAAGCAAAATGACAACAAATCTAATCAATCATCTGAAGATACATCCAAACAAGAATCGAATCAGAACGACACAAGCAATGCTTCTAACCCACAATTACCTTCAAAAGCACAATTGGAAAATAAGAAAAAACCAGCACAATCTTTTGAAGATGGTCTAAACCGTTCAGATATCAGAACAACTGCGACATTTGAATTATTACCAAATCTCTCAAGAGATAGTAGTGAATCTGGTGACATCGCAGTAGCTGAAAATAAAGACACACGAGACTTTATTAAAACGATTGCGAAAGATGCCCATGACGTTGGCCAAGATGAAGATATCTATGCCTCTGTGATGATTGCGCAAGCAATTTTAGAATCTGATTCAGGCAACAGTACATTAGCGCGTGCACCGCATTATAACTTGTTCGGAATTAAAGGGTCTTATAAAGGGCATTCCGCAAACTTCAATACATTAGAAGACAGTGGAAGCAGTATGTATCAAATTTCAGCCGCCTTCCGCAGTTACCCAAGTGAAAAAGAATCGCTTGAAGATTATGCAGACTTAATCAAAAACGGCATCGACGGCAATCCAACAATTTATCAACCGACTTGGAAAAGTGAAGCAGCCACGTATCGTGATGCGACAAGACATTTATCACGTACGTATGCGACAGATACACGCTACGCAGATAAATTAAATAGTTTGATTAAGCATTATGATTTAACGCGCTTTGATAAGCAAACAATGCCAGACCTTGCAGACTATCAACCAAGCGATAAAGATCATGAAGGCGACTTCAAACCGTTTGCGGAAACTACAGACAATATGCCTTATCCACACGGTCAATGTACATGGTATGTCTATAATCGTATGCCGCAATTCAACAAAACGATCAGCGGTGATTTAGGTGACGCACGTAATTGGAATAACCGTGCAGAACGTAAAGGTTACCACGTCTCTTCTACACCTAAAGCACATACTGCAGTAGTCTTTGAGGCTGGCCAACAAGGTGCAGACAGTATCTATGGTCATGTTGCTTTCGTAGAAAAAGTAAACGGTGATGGTTCGATTGTGATTTCTGAATCTAACGTTCAAGGTTTAGGTGTGATTTCGTATAGAACAATCGACGCAGAGGATGCTTCAGAATTAAGTTATATTGAAGGACAAGATAAATAATACAAAAGTAACGCTCCATTCAAAGGACCAAAAACTGGTTTTGAATGGAGCGTATTTGTTTTAACTCGATTATGATTGATTAAGATTGTTTCGCTTTACGACGTTTCACAAACCATGTAAGACCGACGCCGATGATAATTAACGCAACACCTAATGGTAAAGCAGATTTCTTCACTATTTCACCTGTGGCTGGTAAATCAAAGTTACCATCGTCATCAAATAGCCCACTTAAGAAATCATCAGATGAACTGCCTAATGACAACGCGCGGCCTTGTGATGGATTCGGAATATCAGGAATACCATCTAATACGCTGCCGCCATTCGCTAACTTATCTAATAGACTCGGTCCACCGAATAAACCAGATTTACCACCTAGTAAGCCTTTATCTAGTAGACTACCGTTAGACTGACCTAGCAAGCTTGGCGTGTCTTTTAACGGATCAAAGATATGACGGATATCTGATTTTAATCGCGTGATATCACGGTCCGCTTGAAGCAAATCGTTAAGCGGTTGATCAAGTCCCGATTTGAGGACACTTAACAATTCATCTTTCGCATCGTCTTTTTTCGCAATCACATTCGCCAATGCACGTGCTTTCGCATCATTGAATTTTGTGGCTAAAATCGTTTCAATCGCTTGGCGTTTATTATGTGCTTGGTCAATCACGTTGCCGATAATTTCATCCGCTGAAACATCTGAACCGTAGCGTTGTTTTAATAGTTGAACGAGTTCAGCACTATCTGGACGTTTCGCCATAATTTGACGTGCCATATCTGCCGCTTCGTTCTTATCAAATTTCGTCGATAACAGTGTTTGAATTAATGCTTCTTTATCATCCGCTTTATCAAACATAGATTGAAGCAAGCTGTCACTTGTGAATGAACCGAGTCCGTCTAATTGACTCAACACTTGGCTCGCAATTTGCGCATCTGTTTTACCTTTTGTATCAATGCGGTCAATAAGTTGTTGTGCACGTTGTTCATCTACAGTGCTGCCGATAATATCTTTAACAGCTTGTTTTTTATCAGACGCTGATTTTAAATGGTCTGAGATAATCTCATCTTGTTGTTTCAGACTGCTTTTTGTTTTCTCAATTTCATTTTTTAACTGTTGTGCTTTATCTTGTGAAATTTCGCTGCGTTCAGCTAATCTGTTTTCTAATGTTTGCAGATTCGCTTCTTTATTTTGGACATATTGGTCTAAATCTTGTTTCGTTGTTTCTCGTGCAGTCGTCACACGGTCAATATCTTGTCTAAGCGTACTCAATGCTTGTGAAGCTTGTGTATTCTCTTCGTTCGCTTTAGTTTCCTCATTGTCAGAACGGTCCGTTTCACCATCATTTAGTTTCCCGTTATCAACTTTATGAGAAAGTGCTTCTAAATCTGAGATAAATGCATCAATACTTTGATTGGCTTTTTCCTGATTTAATTGCGCATCTGCCACTTGTGATGAAGGGTTTGAATCACTTGATTGTGCTTGTTGTGAAGCTTGATTTAAATCTTCACGCACTTTTTCTAATCGATCTGACACAGCAGTATCTTCCGTTCCTTGAGTAGTATTAGGTTCAGGTTGTGTCTCAGAACGATTTGCGTCTTCTTTTAATAGTGAAGCTGATTGTTCATCGTTTTGAGTAGATGTATTGAATTGTGTTTTATTGTCTTCCTCTAAATCAGAAGTTGCTTTCTCTTCTTTAAGTTGTGCTTCTTTCTCTTTCACATCTTTTAAGATTGCGTCTATTTGTGATACACGCTCAGCTTTATTGATATCTGTTTTGAATTTAGTTTTGTCACTGTCATTCATTGTTTTAATACGATCGATTTCTTTTTTCGCTGCTTCTATACGCGACTTGAGTGTTGTAGTATTAGAATTTTGTGTAGCTTTGACATCTGTCTGATCTTCCGCAACCACAGTAGGTGCAGACGTTAAGTTATAACTTAATAATGTCGTACTTAACAATACAACAGCACTTGAAAACTTAAATGAATGGCTTAATTTATTTTTATGATTTAAATCAGAGTATCTCTCTTTTTTCATTCACTTCACCTTTCCTCATCACTATACAGTTATCATTATATTAGTTTACACCTATCATTCAAAGAGGAAACTCACTTTTTATACGATTTCTTAATATATACTTACATTAATAGTTGCTTATGTTTTCACACTATGGAAACTTGCTTAAACATCCCCTTAATCTTAGAATTAATATGAGTAGATCAATACACGAGATGTATTGAATAATTAATGGAGTGATCAGTGTGAATGCTAAAATTGAGCAATTAAAAGAGATTATTGACAGTTCGAATAAAATCGTCTTTTTCACAGGTGCAGGTATTTCTGTTGCGAGTGGTATTCCAGATTTCCGTTCTGTCGGCGGTTTATATGAAGCTGTCGCAGAAAAAGGTTTATCTCCGGAATATTTATTAAGCCATGACTACTTACAAGATAACCCTGTAGGCTTTATGGACTTCTGTCATGAGTATTTATTATTTGCGGATAAAAAACCGAATAATGTGCATGAATGGATTGCACAGTTAGAAAAAGAAAATCGTTCACTCGGTGTTATCACACAAAATATTGATGGTTTGCATTCAGATGCAGGCAGTGAAAATGTAGATGAGCTACACGGTACTTTAAACCGCTTCTACAGCATCAACAACCCTAACGATGAGTATTCAAAACCTTACGTCATCGACCATCATTTACGTAACAGTGAACAAGATGGCAGTCCAATCAGACCAGATATCGTCTTATACGGCGAAATGTTAGACCAAATGACAATTATGAGCGCCATCAGCAAAATCAAACAAGCCGATACACTCGTTGTCTTAGGTTCATCACTCGTTGTACAACCTGCCTCTGGTTTAATCTCAAACTTTGAAGGTGAAAATCTTGTCATCATTAATAAAGATGTGACACCTTATGACAGTGACGCAGATTTAGTCATTCATGATGATATGAAACATGTCATCAACGAACTCAATAAAATAGATTAATCCAAAGTGGTTAATCTCATAGTATTAAGCAACCCTCTGAGCATAAACTTCATACTCAGAGGGTTTTGTTTATCTTAATTTAGACGTCCTTAATAACGGACAGTCTTCATTCATTTTTATTTTCCTAAAGCTTTCAGCGTATCTAACGCAACTTGTTGGGCTGATTGAGGGTTTTGACCTGTGATTAATCGACCGTCTGAGACTACAAAGTTTGACCAGTCGTCACCTTTCTCATAGCTTGCGCCTTTATCAATTAAGGCATCTTCTAATAAATAAGGTAAGTTATCTGTAACACCCATTTGTGATTCTTCACTGTTAGAGAAGCCTGCGACTTTCTTACCTTTAATTAAGTTTTGGCCATTATCTTTAATATTTAATAAACCTGCTGGACCATGACATACAGCTGTGACATAGCCATCGTTAGAATAGATTTTCTCAGCTAATTCAATGAGACCTTTATCTTTTTCAAAGTCCCATACAACACCATGGCCGCCTGCGTAATAAATCACTTCATAATCATCTGGATTTACTTCTTCTGGTTTCAATGATTCATTTAACTGTGTCATGAATTGATGGTCTGTATAATACTTCCAATCTACATCAGACATGAAGTCTTCTTGTAAACTTGCGGGATCAATTGGCACAAACCCACCTTTAGGACTTACATAATCAATTTCATAACCTGCTTTATAGAACTCGTCCGCAAAGTGTACAACTTCTCCAAGCCAAGCACCTGTTGGACGTGGTAAATCTGGATATTTTGATGTGTTTGTGACTGCTATTAGAATTTTTTTCATTACGCTTCACCTCTCTCTATTTATTCACTGATTTGGAATTGATTAATCATAGCTCACAATTAAAATGTTCACTGCTGATCAGTTTTAACAATGTTGATATTCAGAAATTTAATTTCGTTCACATCGTCATAATTGTTAAAAAACCCCTTAAAAGTTGTACGCTTTATTTTTGTTTTTTATTTTAAAACCGCGTCAAATCAACGTTTTTGACCTTTTTTGACTAAATCGATAAACCGCGTGAGCATAAGGTTTGTGTTAGTTGTGTATACGTTGTAGAATAATTGTAGACAACTTGGTTAGAAGAACTAAAGTTTGTCAGATTAATCAAGTTAGGAGGGATAGACGTGACAACAATCGAACAACACAATGGTTTCAAGCGGACGTTTCAAAAGGGTCATTTAACCTTAGGTTTAAGCATTCCTTTTGATAACTCTGAAAAAATCGCATTGTCGTTTGATCAACAAGCAGAATTAGCGCAGTATGCTGAAGAACTTGGATTTACAAGCCTATTTGTGCGAGACAACCCATTATATAGTCCACACTTAGGTCCAGTAACGACAAACTACGATCCGTTTGTATTTTTAACTTACCTCAGTGCTAAAACGAATAAAATTGCTCTCGGAACAGCTAGTATTGTTGCGACATTACGTCATCCAATTCACGTTGCTAAAGCAGCCGCTACTCTTGACTTGGTGTCAAACGAGAGATTTTTAATGGGACTGGCAACTGGAGACCGTTCTTTCGAGTTTCCAGCTTTCAAAGTCGAGGAGAAGAATTTGCATAATCATTTCAGAGATGCTGTTTCTTCTTTGAATGCACTGTGGCAAGACCATTCTCCAAACATTTCAAACTCAATCTTTGAGCTATATGAGGATTCTGGTCTGCAAGTTTTACCAAAACATCACCATATCCCGATTTTTGCGACGGGAAATGCGAAACAAGATTTAGACTGGATTAAAGAAAATATGGATGGTTGGATGTTTTATCCACAAGAATTCCAAATGCAGAAAGCTTTACTACAAGCTTGGCATGATAATGATGTATTCAAACCATTCATGCATCCACTCGCATTAGATTTATCAAAAGATCCAAATGAAAAAATCAAACCCATTAAGGGTGGCTATAGATTAGGCAGAAATACTTTAATCAATGTATTAAAAGCATATGAACGTATCGGTACAAACCATATCATGTTGAAATTAGTCACACATGAAAGAACGTACCAAGATATTATGAAAGAATTGGGAGATTATGTGATTCCACATTTCCCACCAAACGAAATCAAGGAGGAACAATAATAATATGAAAATTTTAGATAGAATTAATGAACTTGCTAATAAAGAAAAAGAAATGGTATTGAGCACTTCAGAAAAACAAGAACAACATGAATTAAGACAAGAATACCTTAAAATGATTCGTGGCCAAGTTGTGAGCACATTCTCAACATTGAAAGTTGTAGATCCACTTGGCGAAGACGTAACACCAGATAAAATTTATGAATTACGCGAAGAAATGGGTACTTTAGACTTAAAACCTGAATAAAAATTTTAAAATAGATGAATAGCAAACCTAAAATAGTAAGGGTTGGACACTTCTGATGGAGTCGTCCAACCCTTTTTTCTTTGGATTAAGCAGGATGAATCGCTTCTACAAATGTAAAAGTTTCATCCTCATATTCAAATTTTAAAATACAACAATTCGTTATCTTTATTTGTTTTACCGCTTCTATCGGCAAACAATAATGCGCAAATAAGAATAAGATATCACCATGACTCGCTGCTACTACACTACGATGCGTCGTCTCTTTTAATACGCGATGTAATGTCTTCACAGTACGTGTTTGAACTTCTTCCATCGTTTCTCCGCCATAAGCCGCAAAGAATGAACCAAAATCAACTACGCCATTTTGATGTGGCGGATTCAATAATTCCGGCTCTCCTTCAAACAATCCATAATTCCATTCTTTAATCCCTTTTAATCTTGTATAGGTTTCATTTGGAAATAAAATTTCTAACGTGTCAGAGGCACGTTCTTGTGTAGAAGAGAATAATTCATAATCTGTCAGGTTTAATTGATCGAAATACAGCTTCGCTTGTGCAGCTTGTTTTTTCCCTAGTTCTGTTAACGGTGAATCTGAAGCACCTTGAATCTGATGTTTCTTATTAAATAACGTTTGTCCGTGTCTGATTAAATATAATGTCTTTTTCATGTTGTCTGCTCCTCATTTTAGTCATTTCATGATCAGTATGTCTTTGTTTGTACTAAAAATGATTGGTGTTCCCTTTCATCATATCGAATCTATGACATAGTGAGTGATATACTTTTTTACGATTTTGATACATCTTTTAGTGGTTTTATCTGATTATGTAGCACTTTTGTTCATTTTGTACAAAATAGAGGTGTGAGTTTAGCACTTTATGCACTTCTAATATTCTGATTCCATGATAAGCTATAGATAAAGATTGTGAATATTTTCACAAAGTAATTAAAAGGAGCGATTGAATATGACAAAAGTATTAGTAGCAGGTGCGATTCCAGAGACGGGATTAAATCAACTTAAAGAACATTTTGAAGTAGATATGTACACTGGGGACAAATTAATCACTGAAGATGAATTGATTGAACGTATTAAAGATGCCGAAGGCTTAATCAGTTTATTATCTACAAATGTAAGTGAAAAAGTTATTGAAGCTGCACGAACTTAAAAATTATCGCAAACTATGGTGCGGGGTTCAACAACATTGATATTCAAGCAGCTAGAGCACGTGGTATCGATGTTACTAATACCCCGATTGCTTCAACTAACGCAACAGCTGACCTGACAATGGGTATTTTATTAGCGGTAGCACGCCGCATCCCTGAAGGCGATCAGTTATGCCGCACAAAAGGCTTCAACGGCTGGTCTCCACTCTTCTTCCGCGGACGTGAAGTCTCAGGTAAAACTATCGGTATCATCGGACTAGGTGAAATCGGTTCAGCAGTTGCTCGCCGCGCAAAAGGTTTCGATATGGATATTCTTTATTCTGGTCCATCTCGACATGAAGAGAAAGAACAAGAACTTGGTGCACGCTATGTATCACAAGATGAACTGTTGAAAGAAGCTGACTTCGTCGCAATCAACTGTTCTTATAACGAAAGCATGCGTCACATGATTGATTATAACGAAATTAAAAAAATGAAACCAACAGCGTACTTAATTAACGCATCTAGAGGTCCAATCGTATACGAAGCTGAATTAGTTAAAGCTTTACAAGATGGTTTAATCGAAGGTGCTGCATTAGACGTCTTCGAATTCGAACCAGAAATTACTGAAGAACTAAAATCTATGGATAACGTGGTCATTACACCACATATCGGAAATGCGACATTTGAAGCACGTGATATGATGGCTGAAATTGCCGCAGGTAACGTTGTCAAAGCGCTCACAGGTGACACACCGGATTATATTGTAAATAAATAGGAGTGATAATCAATGGTCGACACACACCAACGCTTTTTTAACATGAAAGATCTACCACGCTTCTCTGAGGAAGCAGCACAAAAGACAGTCTTTTATCAATCTGAACATTCAGCTGGTGCCGTTTGGTGCATGAAACCAGGTCAATCTCTACAATGCCATACCCACCAAAACGCAGATGATGTATGGATTGTGACACAAGGCGAAGGCACATTCTATACAAACGGCGGTCAGGAAAGAACTATCAAAGCGGGCGACATCATTGTATCATTACCTGGCGAAGCACATGGTATGACGAATACAGGAGACGAAGACTTTATCATGCTTGGTTTCGCAACACCGATGCCATTAGACTTTATTCCATACGAACACTAAGTAAACCAACCAAAACTACTATCTTAAAATAAACCATAACCTAACCCAACTTGAGATGAATGATATTACTACCCATAATGTCATTCATCTTTTTTATGTTCTGACACGATTTTAAATTTCCGGTCTCATAGCGTGATAAGACATGCTAAGATAGAGGCATTACAATTTTAAAGGGAGTGCTCGATTATGGATTCATTGATCAGTTTCATTTTAATTTCATTGCTGATTATCGTTATTCCTGGCCCTGATTTCTTCATCGTGGCTACGAATACAATGAAAGGCAGTACTAGAAATGGCGTAATGGCTGCATTAGGTATTTCTTCTGCACATGTCGTCTACTCTGCGATTGCTGCACTTGGTTTAATCTTTATCTTAACGAGCTCATATTATGCGTTCATCACGATTAAGTTTCTTGGTGCTGTTTATATTGCTTACTTAGGTTTGAAAACTATCTTAAACGCACGTAAGGCAAGCCATATTACTACATCATCAACTTACCCTATCAGACACATCAGTTTGTTTAAATCGTTTAGACAAGGCTTTATGAGCACGATTTTAAACCCTAAAGCGATTCTCTTTTACATATCTATCTTGCCGCAGTTTGTGACTAAAAGCGAAGGGTCATTAAAAATCATCGCCCTATCAGCACTCTTTATCGCACTGGTCTTTATTTGGTTTTTCATATGCAGTTTCTTATTCACACATATCAAGAAACTCTTCAATCAACCTACTTTCAAAATGGTATTTGACTATATCGTCGGTGTCATCTTAATCGGACTGGCAATCAGTATTTTAAAATTTGAACGTTAATTTACACGCAGGTTATTTAAAATGACCTGCGTTTTATGGTTTGAAAAGCTTTATAAATCGTTAATCACTATAAATATTTATGTTTATGTTAATATGGATGATGAACGTCAACTAATAATTTTACAAACATACTTTTACTGTCATTTATATATTTATTGAATACTTTAAGCATAATAGACACAAGTCAGGTAATACTACAAATAGAGAGATAGATTAAGAAAGAAGTGATTAAAATGGCGATTACAAGAGGGATTAATCATATCGGGTTAACTGTGCCGGATATTGAAGCGGCAACACGGTTTTTCAAAGAAGCTTTAGACGGTAAGGTGGCTTACGATAGTCAAACAGAAATGGATCAACCTCGTGGCGTTAATGATGTAGAGCGTTTCTTAGATCTTGAATCAGGCGCTAAAATCATTAAAAAGCGTATGATGGTTTTCGGTAATGGCCCGAATATTGAAATGTTTGAGTTTGTCCATGCGCATCAACAAGCACCTGCGGCACTTCAAGATATCGGATTTACGCATCTTTCTTTTTATGTCGACGATTTTGAAGAAGCACTCGAGCGTATGGTGGAAGCAGGTGGCGAACCCGTTTCTGAACCGCATGAGAATACACGCTATGAAGATTCTGTCGGAAACGAAACTATTTACATTAAAGCACCATGGGGCAGCTTAATCGAGCTTCAAACCATCCCAAACGGTTACTATTATCCTGAAGATAGTGAAGCTGAAGTCTTTATCCCTAAAGAGAATTAATATTCATTTGATAAAATCGAAAGCAGAAACAAAGCCTATTCCAGTCTGTCGGAATAGGCTTTACTTAATGGTGTGCTTCTGTTTTCACTTGATTGAAATAAGGTTCATCAAGGTGGTTGATTGCTAGGTGTTCAATTTGAAGTGTCGTATGAGATAAACCGTACCGTTCTTTTAATAAGGCTTCTATTTCATTAATACTTTGATAGGCATCTGTACTGCTTTGGCTATCTAATACAATGTGTGCACTCAATGAATACTGGTCAGTCGTAACAGCCCATAAATGGAATTCATGTACATCTAACACTCCTGGTACTGATTTAATAGTCTCTATTACTTTATCTGTTTCTAATTCTTCAGGCACAGCTTCCATCAACACCATCCAAGCATTTTTCATAATTTTATAACCACCTCTAAAGATAACGATAGAGATAATCATACTTAAAATCGGATCGAATAATTGAATGCCTGTGAAGTGAATGAGTAAGACAGCTAAAATGACCCCGACTGAATTTAATAAGTCCCCGATAAAGTGCCACAGTGCACTTTGAACATTGATATTTTGTTCATTTTTTAATGAGCGCATCAAAATGATTGTGAGTACAATATTAACGATTAAACCAATACTCGCAATGACTAACATCAAGCCACTTTCAACTTGTTGCGGATAGACAATACGCATAATCGCTTCGTAGAAAATACCGACAGAAATAACCGCTAAAGCTAATCCATTTAAGAACGCTGCTAGAATTTCAAAACGTAAATAACCATATGTGAAACGTGCCGTAGGTTTACGACTTGCGAAGTAAATCGCAAGCATAGATAAACCTAACGCCAGTACGTCACTTAACATATGAAACGAATCAGACAATAATGCCAATGAATTAGACATGATACCGCCGACAAACTCTACGATTGTGAAGAATAACGTGATAATCAACGTTGCCCATAGTGTCGTTTTAGATTGTGATTGTATTTTACTATGTTCCACATGGTGGAAATATGTTTGCCTCATGTTTATCCTCCCTTACTTCCCATATGTGATGCTTGCGCCTAAGTGACCTGCGATGATTAGTAGGACAAAACCAATCACTGTCAGTACTACTGTAGAAATCACACTTAGTTTTTGATATTTAGTAAACCACATACCAAATAGTTGTATCACTGTCGCTAATCCATAAGCAATCAAAGCGGACATTGCGAATGTTTCATGCAGATGTACTAAGCTTTCCACATGCTTTGCGCCATAGTGCTGCATCGCATAAGCTTCTCCGCTATCTCCGAGTAAATAACTGATAGCACCGAAAATAATACCTGAGCTTAATAGGACCGCAAGGGTAATGGATAAATCGAATTTTTTAGTAAAAACGTGAACAACGGCTAAGATTGTTGCTAGGGATAATAAGGCAATTGGGAAATGGACGAATAATGGATGTAATGGCATCTCTTTTCAACTCCTCTGAATACTTTGTTTTTCTTGTTGTCTTAACTATAGAGGAGAAAACTGAAATGAAACTGAAATTGTTAAAGTTTTATAATAAAGTTTGTGCCTTTACCTAATTTCGATTTCACTTCAATTGTGCCATCATATTGAGAAACAATTTGACGTAATAACGATAGACCGATACCAGAACCTCTTGTCTCTTGATTAACACGGTAAAAGCGTTGAAAGATTTGGTCTTGTTCCGCTTCTTCAATCCCCTTCCCATCATCCGACACTTCAATTTGAACCCCATTCATTGTTTGAAACGCACTGACACGCACTTGAACGTGTTCATCATTATGATGATACGCATTTTCTAACAAAATGTTTAACAGCTGTCTTGCATGCAATGGATGTATCGCAAACATTAAGTCTGGTTTATAGAGTTTATGTATCGTTGTTTGATGTACCATTTCAACGGTACGGATTGTTTCATCAAAGCTTTGAGAGAGATTGATCGGTTTTAAATCATCTGTTTGAAGTGTCTCTAGCATCATTGTATTCACAAGCTGCTGAAGATACTTCGTCTCAGACTTCATTTGCGCTAAAGTTTCTTTACCTTCTTGCGATAAATGATTTTGTTCTAACATGTCTAAATACTGTGTGCCTAATAATAACGAACCTACCGGTGTTTTCATTTCATGTGAAGCATTTTGAATGAATGTTTGTTGTTCTTGCATCAGTTGTTCATACACTTTGACGGGACGGCGTGCAAAATAATACGCCATAGCTATCATCAAAACAAATGCGAAGATAAATCCGATAGAGAGCTCTCGCACTAATAACTGTTTCGTTTCATGAAAATCTTTAACATCCGTTAAGCTGTATAACGTACGCTGTTCAGATAACTTCACTGTTCTCACATCAAAGATACCGGTTTTACTCTCGTCTACATGCGGCTGTTTCACTTGGCCAACAAAGCGTTGTTTTAACATCTGTGTTTTAAAAGGTGTGTGATTCTCTGTCACTTTCTGATTCTTCACAATGAAATAGTGATGTCCTTGGTTAACTGAATCTTGATGAGTCAACGCATGTTTAACGCTGTCTGTTTGTGCTTGGGCTGTCTCATTGATTTCACGATTTACATTGAAACTGAACACTAAAATAATCGATACAAATAAGATAATTAACAGCACTAATAGGTAACTGACATATTGTATAAATGTCTTCCAAAAATGATAGACTTTCATGATTTCACTTCCAATTTATAGCCGACGCCTCGCATGCTTTTGACTTCTATGGTCGCATGAATCTTTTTAAGTTTCTTACGTAAGAGACGCATTAAGGCATCGACATTATTATTTGTGACGACTTGGTCAATACTCCATACCTTCTCAATAATGAGTGCTTTGCTGACTACTGGATTTAAAAACAATAGTTCCAACAATTGATATTCTTTTTGTGAGAAATCGATGATATGACCTTCTACAGTAAACTGACGTTTGTGATAGTCATAAATTACGTTGCCAAGTTGTTTGGTGTTAGAGGGCATTGCCGCAGACCGCTTCATCACAGCTAACATGCGTGCTTCTAACTCTTCGAATTCAAAGGGTTTCGTAATATAATCATCTGCCCCTACTGTTAAACCTGTTACTTTATCAGCTGTTTGTGATTTTGCGGTCAACATAATAATCGGCACATCAATACGTTGGTTACGAATAGCTTCTATAATTTCAATACCGCTGTGATTCGGTAACATCCAATCCACCAGCAACATATCATAAGTAGTTTGTGCTAAATATTCTAAGACATCTTCTCCTGTCTTTAACCAATCGACTTGATAGTGTTTCAGCTTCAACATTTTCTGTGTCAATTCACCCATCATCTGGTTATCTTCTATCAATAACACTTTCATATTATCCGACCTTTATTCATTAATTTAGTTAAATTTTATGCTTAAATACTAAAATTATCAAATGTTAAAAAATCAATCTATGTGGATAAGCAAATTTGTATTGCGTAATAACGGGTATAGATTAAGTGTAACAATAAAGGAAAGGTGATTTACTTTGGGTAAATTAGATAATAAAGTCGCAATTATTACTGGGGGGTCTTCAGGTATTGGAGAAGCGGTCGCAAAACGATTCGCTGCTGAAGGTGCTAAAGTTGTGATTGTGAATCGTCATAAAGAGAAAGGTGAAAAAGTGCTCAAAGCGATTGAGGACAATGGCGGCACAGGTCTAGCGTTAGGCGTAGATGTGACGTCTAAAGATTCGGTGGAAGAAGCGGTTAAAACAATCAAAGATCAATTCGGCACAATTGATATCTTATACAATGGTGCTGGTGTTCATGATGGTTATAAAGATGCTTTAGAAACAGACGAAGACACATTTGATTTATTAATGGGCGTCAACGTAAAAGGTGCTTACCTATTCACACACGCTGTCTTACCGACATTCTTAGATAATAATAGCGGTGTCATCATCAACGTAGGTTCACAAGGTTCATCTATGGCAGGTGTCGGCGGCAGTACGTATGTCACAACAAAACATGCGATTGCCGGCTTCACTAAACAACTAGCCTATGACTTTGGCTCTAAAGGTATCCGCGCCAACCTTTTATCACCAGGATTTATTGAAACACCTATGACAGAGGGTGTTGATGAACAACGTACAAAAGATATTCCAGCTCAACGTGCAGGTAAACCAGAAGACCTCGCATCAGCTGCAGTCTTCCTTGCCTCTGATGAAGCAGCTTATGTCCAAGGCGCTGAACTTAATGTAGATGGCGGTTGGACTGTAGGAAGATAAAATAATGAATTAAGAAAATAAGCTTTAAAAGCACTGTATAACTGATTTAATCAGCCTTATACAGTGCTTTCTTACTATATAAGAAAAAAATATTCAAGTATATTATTGTTTATTTTTATTTATTTGTACCACTAAGAAAGTTGTTTCATCTAATTAATATGGTAACATTAAATAAGAAAATGATTTTTAAAATGGAGGAGATTAACTTTGAGCAGAGTTCGTGTAAGGAACTTGACCAAAGTCTTTGGCAGAAATAGCCAAAAGGCACTTAAAATGGTTAAAAACGGAGATTCCAAGCAAGAAATTTTAGAAAAAACAGGTGCCACTGTTGGTGTTTACGATGCAAGCTTTGATGTAGAGGACGGAGAAATATTTGTGATTATGGGACTCTCCGGTAGTGGTAAGTCTACATTAGTCCGCTTGATTAATCGTTTGATTGAACCTACTTCAGGAAGCGTGTACATAAATGAAGATGATGTATCAAAAATGTCTAAAAATGAATTACGCGAGGTGCGTCGGACTAAAGTCAATATGTTTTTCCAAAACTTCGGCTTATTTCCTAAACGTACTGTATTAGAAAATGCAGAATATGGATTAGAAATACGGGGTGTAGAAAAAGAAAAACGCCGTAAACAAGCAGAAAAAGCTCTAGAAGATACTGGATTACTTTCATTTAAAGATCAATATCCTAATCAGCTTTCTGGCGGAATGCAGCAACGTGTAGGTCTAGCACGTGCACTCGCAAATGATTCTGAAATATTATTGATGGATGAAGCTTTCTCAGCACTTGACCCTCTTATCCGTCGAGATATGCAAAATGATTTACTCGAACTACAGCGAAAAGTAAAGAAAATTATTATCTTTATCACCCATGATTTGAATGAAGCTTTACGTATTGGTGACCGTATTGCTTTAATGCGTGATGGAAAAATTATGCAAATTGGTACTGGTGAAGAAATTTTAACGAATCCAGCCAATGACTTCGTCAAAGAATTTACGGAAGATGTTGACCGTTCTAAAGTACTGACTGCAGAAAATATTATGGAACCACCACTTACGATTAATGTCGAAACAGAAGGCCCTAACGTAGCCTTACAACGTATGCGTCAAGAAGAAGTCAGCATGCTGCTAGCCATTGATCGTAACCGTAAACTAAAGGGTAGTATCTCTGCTGAAAGTGCGTTAGAAGCCAGAGAGAAAGGTCTATCTTTAAAAGATGTGACGAATGATAACGTTCAAAAAATTAATAAAGACATGTTCGTTAGCGATATTTTCAATATTATTTATAACTCCCCTGCACCGCTTGCAGTAGTAAGTAAAGAGAATGAACGTGTGATTGGTGTCGTAGTCAGAGGTAGTGTTATCGGGGCAATGAGCACCAAAAATATCACTGTGGGAACAGATACTTCTTCTGATTCTGAGAAAGAAGAGGTGAATGCAGATGCTTAACTTTTCAATGAAACAATTACCTTTTGCAGAATGGATTGACGCTATCGTAGATTGGCTGACTGATCATCTGTCAGGTTTATTTACAGTGTTAAGGATTGCTGGAGAAGCAGTGATGAACTTCATGACTATGATTCTAACAGCTATTCCTCCTTTTGTTATGATGGCTATCTTAGTCATCGCAGCTTTCTTTGTATTCAAACGTAAGTGGGGCTTTGCCGCATTCACTTTAGTCGGCTTACTGTTTATTTATAACCAAGATATGTGGACCGATTTAATGAACACAATCACTTTGGTCATTATTTCCAGTTTAGTCGCTGTTATTATCGGAGTACCTTTAGGTATCCTGATGTCTAAAAGTGATACAGTAGAAAAAATTATCAAACCTATATTAGACCTTATGCAGACAATGCCTGGGTTTGTATACCTCATCCCTGCTGTCGCATTCTTTGGTATCGGTATGGTACCAGGGGTTTTCGCATCTGTTATCTTCGCATTGCCACCAACAGTCAGAATGACGAACTTAGGGATTCGTTCTATCTCTACAGAGTTAGTAGAAACATCTAATTCATTCGGTCTACTGCATGGCAAAGATTATTTAAACTTGATTTACCTATGGCAAAAGAAAACATATTCGCAGGTATTAACCAAACGATTATGTTAACACTTTCTATGGTAGTTATTGCTTCTATGATTGGGACACCTGGACTTGGGCAAGGTGTTTTAGCTGCTGTACAACGTTCAGAAGTCGGTAACGGTTTTGTGTTCGGTATTGGAATTGTAGTCCTTGCTATTATTATCGACCGCTTCACTCAAGCTTTAAACCGTCCTAAAAACACTAGAATGAGTAACAAGAAAAAATGGATTATCACAGGCATTATTGCACTTATTGCTTTAATTGTTATTTTGCTTTCTGTTTTCTTCTCACCAACTAAATCTTCAAACAAAGGTACAATCACGTTAGCTTATGCGCAACAAGATGATCAAATTGTTTCAACAAACGTGATGAAACAAGTGCTAGAAGAAGAAGGTTACACAGTTAATACAACATCTTTAGATATCCCTGTGGTTTGGGAAGCTGTAGCTAAAGGAGAAGCGGATGCTATGACTGGACCATGGCTTCCTGTCACACATGAAGCACAATATAAAGAATTCAAAGACGATTTAGATGACTTAGGGCCACATATTGACGGTAAAGCTAAGCTTGGACTTGTTGTTCCTTCATACATGGATGTAGACTCTATAGAAGATTTAGACAATCAAGCTAAGAAAAAAATAACAGGTATCGAACCAGGTGCCGGGATTGTTAAGGCTACAGACAAAACAATCAAATCATACCCTAATTTAAAAGGTTGGGAACAAGTCATCTCTTCTACAGGTGCAATGAACGCACAATTAAAACGAGCTGTTCAAAATAAAGATGAAATCGTGATTACAGGTTGGAGTCCATACTGGATTTTCCAACGTTACGACTTAAAATATCTAGATGATCCAAAAGGAACTATGGGTAGAGCTGAAAGCATCCATACGATGACACGTAAAGGATTAAAAAAAGATATGCCAGAAGCCTATAAAATCCTAGACAATTTCAAATGGGATGTAAAAGATATGGAATCTATTATGTTAGAAATTGAAGATGGTAAAGATCCAGAAAAAGCAACAAGCGAATGGATTGAAAACAATCGAGATAAAGTAGACAAATGGAAAGAGAAATAAGATTGTATAGTCATAAACTTTAAAGCTATACACATAATAAAACTCTGCAGCATCACTGACTTAACCAGTGTACTGCAGAGTTTATTCTTTCAAAATATCAATATCTCAAAAAATAATAAATACCAAATGCTACAAGATAAGTAACTAAGAATATCACAAAGTTCAACACTATCTTTACAGGCCAAGATTTTGAACCAAAACATTTCTTAGTTATTGTAGAACTAATTAACGTTGGACAGAAGACGGTTATACCTATGAAGAGAACTCCTTTCCTGGTTCCCCTAATAATTATCCCCTCTTAAACTTTATCGACTGTGGCTTTCTCACTATTCATATAGCCTTCTATTAACTTCTCTTCTAATTTATTTAAATCGTTCTTAAGAAACTTATCGAATGTTTGTTTAACTTTTCCAACACTTCTTCATGACTCATTACGCCTTCATTAGAATGTGTATAAAAATTCTTAGAGTAAATTGTATGATGTTTACGTGTTAATTTTTTTCTGAAGACTTTAAAGACCTTACTATGTTGAAGCGCAATATTAAGCATATCTGTCCTTACTTCATTTTCTCCTGGACCAATCAACAAAGTAACCCCTGTGAAATGGCTATTATTCTTAATCTCAAACAGAAGGATTCTACCACTATCAGTCCAAGGGATTTCAGTATTATTTTTAGGCATAATACGTTCTAAATTTTTAGTTGTAAATCTGATATAACCTTTGCTACTTTGATCTAAGATTAGGGTTTCATGTTCAGGTATATATGCCTGCAACATTTTAGAGATTTCACTTAATGTATCTGGTTTATATTCATAGATTAAATCCAATGCTCTCTTATGTTTGGCATAAATCTCACCACAAATTTTTTCTAATGCTTCGTCTCCCACGATATGCCTCCTTAAAAAATCAATATACTGTTCAATAAAATCTACTGCTTGTGGATTCATCATTGCTTTTTTATTCACCATAGTTTCATCGATACATTCAATGATTTGGTTATAAGAGATATTGGATCATACCTCAACACTACTAGCTTCTTCACCGTGTGGTGTTAAGAATATAAATAATTTCTCATAACCACTATAGGATTGTTCCACCTTATCTTGATACTTCTTCAATTGATGCTTAGATTCTTTACTCCATATCTTGTTTTCAATCACAATAAGCGTTTGATTTTGTTCTGACACGACTAATAAATCAATGTTATTCCACTCTCGTAACACTTTCGCATCGTCAAAGTCATTTAATAATAAATTAAAGATTGTTTGTTGATCTTTTTTAGACTCTGAACATTCAATATAAGTTCGAATTAAACTTTTAATAAAGGCATCATCAAGCCCATGAATCTCATTTGGATTCAATAACCAATCCAACATATTACTGTGACGTATTTCGGTGTTCACAACACCAAGTATTTCAAACAAATTAAACTGGTTGGAATACTTTTCAATTTCTTTCAAAGAATCAATGTCTTTCAGAAATTCCATTAATGCTTGTTCATCATTATTCATTCAGCTGCTCCTTGATGTTTTCTTTATCTATATTTAAAGCTTCTTTTAGTCAGCTATGCCATTTATAAGCACAACTTCTAATTTATTTATTTATTATATCATCAATACTTTCAATTTAAGTATCGCTTTTCCTAAGTTATTTAAGCGGATTTATCCACTTATTTTCATCCATCTTAATAAAGAGAAATATCTACTTTATTAGTTATTTCAATTTAGCAACTCTAACTTTATTACATAAAACTAAAAGGTTCTCTATTTATTAAAAAAGTTCTATGAAAGGTTTGTTAAATAGATTATTCTATTAATAACAACGTTAAAGATGGGAGATAGTGTATTGAAAAAGATTGTTGTTAGTTTAGGAATTGTAGCACTTGTAGCTGCATTAGGCATTGCGATTGTCTTTGCGTATGGCAGTTATAAAGATTTGGAACTAAAAAAAGAAGAAACTAAAGTAGCTGAAGAAAAAGAGAAAAAAACAAAAGAGAAACAAAAGAAAAAAGAACAAGAAGACAACGAAAATAACACTGAAGCAGTGAATAGTGAAGAAAGTAATACACAAGAAGCATATGACCAAACACAAAACGATACTACCGCTTCCCAAGCACCTCAAGCACCTGTAAAAGAAACTCAACCTGCACAAAATCAAAGCAATAATAACCAAGCATCTTCTAAAAATACATCAGAATCACCAAGTAGCTCTTATGATCCAGATGCTGAGTATGCAAAACAAAAAGAAATGTATGAAAAAGCTGCCAGAGGAGAAATTCCTGAGCCAGGCGCAGACATTTCTGGTGACAATTCACAATTAATGGAACGTGATCCAAGTACGCTTACGAATGATGAAGTTGAACAAAGAGATAGAAGAACAAATGCGATGGAAGCGGAAAGTCAATAATCTAACGTAATACACATATAATAAGGGGAACTAACATATGAATAAGCTTTTAGTAATTTTATCCGTCGTATTAGTACTTGGAATCATAGGTGCTGTGGGTTTCTTTGGATACAACAAATATCAAGAAGTCGAATTAGAGAAAAAGAAATTAGAAGCACAATTAAAACAAGGTGAAGAAAATGATGAGTCAGAAGCTGAGTCTAATAACACTGAAAACATAGGTCAGTCAGATGAATCGACAAGTAATCAACAAGAAGTACAAGCTACTGACGGAAGTGAAACTGTTAAAATTAGTGGCGGTTCAGGTAGTGGTACTGCTAATAAAGAAGAATTCTCTGATTTACAAGTGAACAGAGATAATGTCTTCGATTATCTAATCGCTGCCATTAATCAAAGTGAAGGCGGAGACGCTTCAAAAATTAAGTTTCAACAACCAGAACTAATTATGCAAGATGGCGGAATGTGGAAAATTCCTGCGAATAATAAATCAGGACATGGCTCTTATACTTTCATAGTTAATCAAAATGGTACAGTAGAATTTTGGGATGGCATGATGAATGATAAGTTCGATGAAATACATGTGATTTTACCTTAATAAACGAGGATTGAGTGTGATTGCTCAATCTTTTTTTATTTTGTATTAATTTAGTGATTCACACTTGATAAAGCTCAATAATTTGCCCTCTAAAACTTAAATGATAATTTTTAGCAAAATGTAAGATAAATCACATTACTTAATTTAAATTATTCAAATATAAAATCAATATGCATAATCAGATTATTAGGTTATCTAATAAAAGTTGATATTGAATTTTTATAACTATATGCTAAGAATGTGTACGTAAATAAAGGGGGAAACAAATATGAAAAAAGCTAAATTAGATCACTTTATATTTTGGCCATCACTCATTGTCTTATTGATTATCACACTAACTTTGATTTTCACTAAAGATTCTGCAGAGGATGTTTTAAACCAAATACTAACTGGAATAAACAACCGCATGGATTGGGTATTCGAGTTTTTAGTTTTTGGCTTATTTATTATATTGCTTTATATAGCATTTGGGAGATATGGAAAAATAACATTAGGAGATTCAAAACCAGAATTTAACAACTTTAGTTATGGGGCAATGTTGTTCTGTGCTGGTATGGGAACTAGTATTATGTTCTGGTCTATGATAGAACCGATGTACTATTATCAAGGACCTCCATTTGGTATAAAGCCTAAATCACCAGAAGCAACAGAATGGTCTTTAGCTTATGGTATGTTTCACTGGGGAATTTCAGCTTGGTGTATCTATGCATTGCCGACAATCGTAGTTGCCTACTCTTTCTTTATCAAGCAGAACCCTTCTTTGAAAATCAGCCAAGCAGTTAAAGGAACGTTAGGAAAATATTCTGATGGTGTCATCGGTAAAATCATTGATATTTTAGTGATATGGAGCTTAGTAGGCGGTCTTGGAACATCTTTAGGTTTAGGTGTACCTATGATTTCCTCAGGCATTGGAGAAATTTTTGGAATTGAACAATCTACTTTACTCAGCATTATTATTATTGTAATTTGGTCTGCCATTTATATTACGAGTGCTTCATTGGGTCTCTATAAAGGGATTAAGAACTTAAGTAATATCAACGTCTATCTCGCACTAGGTTTAGCCTTATTTGTCATTATTGTAGGTCCAACTTCATTTATTTTGACTTACTTTACTGATAGTTTAGGAATAATGTCTAATAACTTTTTAAGAATGAGTTTTTATACCGATCCAATCCAAAAAAGTGGATTCCCACAATCATGGACAGTCTTTTATTTTGCTTGGTTTGCGGCTACTGCACCATTTATGGGATTATTTATCGCTAAAATTTCTAAAGGTCGTACTTTGAAGAGTTTAGTACTCAATATTCTTGGTTGGGGAACATTGGGTAGCTGGTTATACTTTGCGGTGTTTGGCGGCTATACAATGAACTTGCAAATTACAGACAAATTTGACGTTGTAAAGTCTATGGCTGAAAATGGAGATGCTTCAACCGTAATAGAAATATTAAAAACATTACCAGTCAGTTGGCTTGTCATTCCATTTTTCGTCATATTAGGTTTTATATTCCTAGCAACTTCTTTAGATTCTGCAGCGTATATCCTTGCCTCTACCGCTTCAAAGAAAGTCGGAGACGGGATAGAACCGCCTATGTGGCATACGATTGTTTGGGGCGTTTTAATGGCACTCCTTTCAATTTCTTTACTGCTTATCGGTGGATTAGACGTAGTTCAAACTTCTGCTGTGGTGGTCTCAGTACCTATTGTTTTAATTTATATTTTATTAATCATTTCATTATTCAAGTGGTTGAAACAAGACTTTCCGCTAAAATAAGGAGGATGCATAATCAATGGGTGTTTTTGATGTAGATTATAATAAGATTAACATTTTGAAAGATATGCCTTATGAGGTCGAAATCACACATCATACATGGATTACCATGTCAGATGGCACAAAGCTTTCAGCTAAAATTTGGGCGCCTGTGATGGAGAGTGTCAATAAAGGAACAGTATTAGAATATTTACCCTACAGAAAAGATGATTTCACTGCTTTAAGAGATGAAATTAGGCATAAATACTTCGCAGGACATGGTTATACTGCGATCACAGTAGATATTAGAGGTACTGGAGATTCAGAAGGTATCATTGAGGATGAGTATCCAAAAATCGAACAAGATGATGGTGTAGAAGTCATTGAATGGATTGCGAAACAACCTTGGTCTAATGGTTCTGTCGCGATGATTGGTAAATCATGGGGTGGCTTCAATGGTTTGCAGATTGCCGCAAGACAACCGGAAGCCTTAAAGACTATCATCACTTTATGTTCGACAGATGATAGGTACGCAGATGATGTCCATTATCGCGGCGGCACAATGATGGCTTCAGACATGTTGTGGTGGGCGTCTACGATGTTTGCGTATAATGCTCGTCCTCCATTCCCTAAATTTGTCGGTGATAGATGGTATGATATGTGGCTAGATAGATTAGAAAATACACCGCCATTTGTAGAAAAATGGGTAGAACATCAAACAAGAGACAGTTACTGGAAACATGGTTCAGTCAATGAGAATTACTCTGATATTCAAATTCCAGTTCTTACAATGAGCGGTTGGGCAGATGCATATCCAAACGCTGTCTTTCGTTTAATGAATAACTTAAATGTACCTAAAAAGGCCATTGTCGGTCCTTGGGCACACGAGTTCCCTGATCTTGCGATACCTGGCCCTCAAATAGGTTATCTTCAAGAAGTATTAGAATGGTTAGATAAATGGATGGGCTCAACTAAAGATACAACACATCAAGATGAATTCTTAGTATATCTTCAAGATTCAGTAGAACCTCAAACCTCTTATTCATACCGTGATGGTAAATGGTTAGATTTACTACAAGAACAAGTCAATTATCAGGATATCTTACATGATTTAGAAGGCCCAGTCAGATTATTAAACCGCCAACATCACGGCCTTTATTCAGGCGTCTTTTGTCCATTTGGTCAAGAAGGCGATCTACCGGATGATCAAACAATTGATAATGATTTGGCTACAACAGTACTACTTAATCATCTCGATAACGATATCAATATCATTGGCATGCCTATCGCAAAATTACGTGTGAAATCAGATAAACCACAAGCCAATATCCATGTCAGACTTTCAGACGTACACTCTAATGGTAAGAAGACTTTAATCACAAGAGGACAGTTCAACATCAATCATCATAAGAGTCATGAATTCCCAGAATCCTTACCAATTCACGAATATATAGATGTTGAGTTCCCATTAGATGTAATCGGTTATCACTTACCGAAAGGACATCAACTAGAAGTTTCAATGTCACCAACCTATTGGCCTCAAGTTTGGCCTTCTGCAGAAATTGTGAACTTAGATGTTGATTTAACAAACTCAAAAATCGAAGTGCCTTATGTGAATGACTTCAAAGCAGTTACTTTAAATTATCCACATTCAGAAACAGCCGAACCACTAGAAAAAGAAGTTATCAGAGAAGGCAGCAGAACAAGAAATATTATTAAAGCATTAACAGAAGACAAGTGGGTGTTAGCCGATTACTCAGATGAGGGCTTAAGAAACCTACCACATTTAAACATTACGTATGGTACAGAAAACTATAATGACTTTGTGATTGTAGAAGATGATCCATTATCTGCTTATGTTAAATGTACATGGGATGTCATTGTTAAAGATGATGATATCGATACAAGAGTTGAAACAATCAGTGAGATGTGGTGTGATGAAACATACTTCTATCTCTACAATAAAGTCATTGCTTATAACAACGATGAACACTGCTTTGAAAAAGAATGGCACAAAAAATATAAACGAAACTTTGTATAAAATTAAGAGGGTGAGACAAGACGTCCCACCCTCTTTTTCTGGTTTAATATAAACAGTTCAATATGAACTTTTTAACTACTTACATCAAGCCTTTTAACATACCATACCAGTACATTCTTGGTAGTATATCTTTCTTCAAGATATACATACTTCTACGTTCTTTGGCTTGGTTAAATGGCATCGTTTCTCTTGGTTTTTTATTATAATCAAACTCAGCTAACATCATCGTATTATAACTTGTCACGATTGGGCATGAAGTATAACCATCATAATGATGTGTCAGCATTTCTTGATTCATCACTTGTAGTAAGTTATTCACAACAACTGGTGCTTGTTTTCTAATTGCGGCACCTGTTTTAGATGTTGGTGAGTTAGAAGCGTCACCTAACGAGAAGACATTGTTGTACGTCTTGTGCTGCATTGTCGTAGGGTCGATATCTACCCAGCCTTCATCATCTGCTAGCGCACTGTTTTTAACGACATCTAAAGGTCCCATGGGCGGTGTGACATGTAACATCTCATAATCTAATGTTTTAGTCTCACCTGTTTGTAAGTTTTCAAAAGTTGCTTTTCTTTGTTCACCATCAATTGCGATTAAGTGGTGTTGATAATCTACATTAATATCTCTTTCTTTAACAATACGTTCTAAAGGCTTTTTATATTTATCCACTTCGAACATCGCAGGTTTTGCGGTCTCAAAGATAACATTCGCTTGATTACGCATGTTATGTTTTCTGAAGTAATCCTCAGCTAAAAACATAATTTTCATTGGTGCCCCACCACATTTAACTGCTGTATTCGGATGGGTGAATATCGCGTTTCCGCCTTTAAAATTAGACAATTGATTCCATGTTTCTTTCGCATATTGTGGTGCATAGTTAGAGCACACACCATTTTTACCGATATTTTCTTTAAGTCCTTTCACATCAGACCAATTCCCTTGTAAGCCTGGACATACCACTAAATAGTCATAACTGACTTGTTTCTCATTATCTAGTTGGATGCGATTCTCTTTCGGATTAAATTGCTGAACAGCTTGTTTAATCCAATCAACACCCTTAGGCAGTACTTGTTTCATACTTTTACGTGTGGATTTTAATTTTGATGCCCCTGCGCCTACTAATGTCCATAAAGGTTGATAATAATGATCTGACGCAGGATCAACAATTGCGATTTGTCCTTTTAAATCTTTTCTCTGTCTTAAAAGGCGCGCTGCCACTGTGATACCAGCTGTACCGCCACCTATAATGACCACTTTATAATGTTGAGCCATCTTTACCACGTTCCTTTATTTTATGATTGATGACTGTTCTAGATTAGCTTCTCAAAAATACCTCTAGGGGTATATTAAAAGATACATCGATATAAGTCAAATGCCCCTAAGGGTATTTATTTGTATATCAATGATGTATAAATAATAGATTCCATTTAATCCCCTTAAAAATAATCCTATTATATATTTTACCCTCACAGTTACACGAAACACTTAATAGACCCCGTATTTTTCATAAATTCTTTGTTTATAGTAAAAACTACATAACTGGCATCATTAAAAATAAAAAAACGACTATTCATTATTAAAACAATCGCTAATATTGTCTAATAAGTGAATAGTCGTTTATGACAAAACTCTTTATTTAATGTTCTTGATAACTTCCTGACGTAGTTTACCTCTTAATTCTGCCATCGTATTCAGGTTATACTTTTGATATTCTCCAGAAGCAATTCTAAAAGCATGTACACCTAATACTTCATTTTTACTGTTTAATACTGCCCCACCTGAAGAGCCAGGTTCAGCCATCATCTGATAATAACCAATAGGATTCACATTACGTGCCATCATAGAGTATTTACCAGTTGAATGATACATCGTACCCATTGGATCATTTTTAAATTTTCCAGCTGGTAAACCATAATGATACATATGGATAGGTGTATTCGCTTTGATTTTCGTAATTGAGGCTTCTGGTGCGATTTTACGTACGGTCATATATTTAGATAAATCTTCTTTTGTATACAATAACGCGACATCTCCATATTGAAGCATCTTAACGCCTGTAACGGTAACAGTACGCGCTACTTTCGAACCTTCTCGTAATAAATCTATTCTCAAGTTTTGTGCTTTTGAAGGTGTCATCGGTTTACGTGCTTGTGAATCGTTGACCACATGATTCGCAGTTAGAATTGTATGTTTTCCAATTGCGGTACCTGTGCCATAAGTCAGCTTTTTAGTCGTTGGATTGTAGTTAAATATCGTCGCAATATTAGCTGCTTTAGCTGTTGTATGATTAATCGTTACCCCTTTATTACCAGAGGCTTTCATAATTTTTAATGCATCATTAATACCTGAGGCATAGGTAGTCTGCCCGAAGTCTCGAACATTCTCACTACCAGGTATCCCTTTTGGCCAAAGTTTTGGTGCTTGATTATAGTAATTGCTTACTGGAGCTTTCGGCTTAGGCGCAACCTTAGGTACTGGCTTTGGAGCTGCTTTAGGTTTCGTTGTGACTACTACTGTTTTCTTTTTAACAGGTGCTTTCTTTACTGTTGTAGATAACAATTGAACTTTTTTCTTTGGCACTGCTGATGCTTTCTTTTTAGAAACAACTGGTGCCTTTTTCTTACTTACTGTTTTAGCTTTTGGTTTTGATTTAGTGTTTGCTTTTGGCTTTGCTTTTACTATTTTAGATTTTGACACTACTTTTGATTTTTTAGTTACAGGTGCTTTTTTAGCAACTTTTTTAACAGCAGGTTTAGATTTTTTAACTGAGCTTGATAAGTGTTGTGGTTTGATCCCTTTCGGACTCGTAAAAGTTGTTTTAGCCTTTGTTTGTTTAACGTTTGAAGGTACTGCTTTTATTGGTTTAACTGGTTGCGTTTTAATTGGAGATGCGTTTTTAATACTTTTAACTGGTGGCGATACTTTAGTATTCTGTTTTGTGATCACATTAGATGTTTTTTGAAGTGGTTTATTAGGTACAACCGAAGGTGTTTGTACCGCTTCAGTTGATACAACTTGAGGTTGTTTTAACTCTGTCTGTTGCTTTGACATTACTGGAGAATGTGTAGCTTCAACGCTATTTTGTGTAGAAAGTTGTGGATCATTCTGTGAGTGGTTTGTAACCTGTTCTTCGCTTCCTATAGCCGCTTCTTTATCAGTTGTAACAGCTGATTTCTGATCAACTTGTCTCTCGACCTCTTGGTTCGTTTCTGATGCATATGTGCTATTATTTTGAAGCACTAATACGCAACCTATCAACATTAGAATTAATAAAAAACTGTATACATATTTACCCATTGAGAATCCTTGATTCATAAGACCTCATCCCCTTATTTCTATCTATGAAATGGGCACACCCTTATTTCCTCATAAGCATATCCTTTTTAACTAGGTATAGCAATATATTTTTAAAGATTTAATTGACTATTTTTGGTAGTTAAAATAAGTCAGCGATATCGGGTGATAATTAATAAAAAATTCGATTGAGAGATAACCGTTAAGTTATCTCATCAACCGAATTAATGAGGTTTCTATTCATGATTATGAAATAGTAATTGAGTCATTATTTTATTTATAACGTCACTGCTTTGTCTCATCTCCTTTTTGATCTACTACATAGTCTTGTCGTGGCATCATTGATTCTAAGGCATGTCCTTCTATATCTACTTTTGGAAGAATACGTTTCAACCATTTTGGTAAGTACCATGATGCTTTACCAAAGAGTACTGTAAGTGCTGGAATAATCATTAACCTAACAACAAACGCATCAAACAGTACACCAAACGCTAAGGCAATACCCATTGTCTTAATCATGACATCTTCTTGCGTTACAAATGCCATGAATACACTGAACATAATCAGTGCAGCCGCTATGATAACTGGGCCACTTTCTTTAATACCTACTTTGATTGAATGCTTGTTGTCTTTTGTACGGCTATATTCTTCATGTACACGAGACATTAAGAACACTTCATAGTCCATCGCTAAACCGAACAAGATACCAATAACAATAACAGGCAAGAAAGCAAGCACAGGTGCTGTTTCATGTACACCAAACAGTTGATTTAAGAAGCCATCCTGCATAATAAAGGTTGTGAAACCGAGTGTAGCAGTTAGTGATAAAATGAATCCTAAAACTGCTTTTAACGGAATGAGTAATGAACGGAATACAACCATGAGTAAGATAAATGCGAGTGCCACAATGATACTAGCAAAGACAGGAATCGCATCATTTAATTTCTTAGACATATCGATATTAATCACGTTTTGTCCTGAAATTTCTGTATCAAAGCCATATTTACTTTTCGCTTTATCATGATAGTCTCTTAAGTCTTTTACTAATACATCTGTTTTTTCTGATTGCGGACCATGTTTAGGAATAATAGTCATTAATGCATAGTCATTACTCTTAGACATCATTGGAGGAGCTACAATACTTACATTTTTCATTCCATTGACGTCTTTCATCACTTGCTGTAAATCTTTTTGTAATTCTTCAGGTTGATCTTTTTTATTTTTGACATTGATTAACATCGGAATTTGTCCGTTGAAACCTTCACCGAACTTATCACTCATAATGTCATATGCTTTTTTCTCTGTTGCATGCGGTGGTTTCACACCATCATCTGGAATACCTAAACGCATATGCGTCACTGGAATAGATGCAGCACCTAAAAGTACGAGACCTAAAATCACTGCAATAATAGGTTTACCTACCACTAATTTAGACCAGAATGTATCTGCTGATTGATTCACTTTTTTCTTAGCTTTAGGTTGAATACGTTTATGGAAGACACTGATTAATGCTGGAACAAGTGTTAACGCACTAATCACCGCAAATAACACACTGATCGCAGACATATATCCCATAATACTTAAAAATCCAATACCTACTAAACCTAAACCACAAACTGCGATAATTACTGTAACACCTGCAAAGACAACTGCACCGCCAGCTGTACCAATTGCGAGACCAATCGCTTTAATTACGTCAGGTTCTTTTTTAATAATTTGACGATAGCGGAATAAAATAAAGAGTGCATAATCTATACCTACTGCGAGTCCTATCATCACTGCCAATGTCAACGTCACATTAGGAATTGCTGTGAAGTGCGTCAGCAATCCAATAATACCTACACTTGTTAAAAGTCCTAAGACTGCTGTCACAATCGGTAATCCTGCTGCGATAAATGAACCGAATGTAATTAACAATACAATGAATGCGACCGCAATACCAATTAATTCAGATGCGCCACCCATTTCAGTTGCGGCTGCCATCCCTGTTCCTGTTAATTCTGTTTGAATATGATGTTTATCTTTAAGTTCACTCACTTGATCTTTGACTTTATCAATGCTTTTCACATCCATCGCTGCAGCACTGACTTTATATTGAACATCAGCGAAAGCTGTTGTTTGATCTTCACTTATTTGTTGATACTTATAAGGATCTGTAACACTTTCTACTTGTTTATCTTCTTTTTTAATATCATTTAAGGTTTTCTGAACATCTTTCATGACTTCAGGTTTCATAATTCCTTTTTTATCATCGGATTTCAGAACGACTCTAATACCAGCCTTTTCATTATCTACCTTAAATTCCTTTTCAATCT
Source organism: Staphylococcus sp. HMSC056G08 (assembly GCF_001812305.1). Taxonomy (NCBI): domain Bacteria; kingdom Bacillati; phylum Bacillota; class Bacilli; order Caryophanales; family Staphylococcaceae; genus Staphylococcus; species Staphylococcus sp. HMSC056G08. Next base: position 6,086 of record NZ_KV808420.1, on the reverse strand, counting down.
TTTGGTTTGTTTCTATAGACTTCATACCCGTCATCTTAATATCATTTTCAAATTGCGGGGGTTTAACTGCCATTGTAATTACTAATGCGGCTAAAACCGCAATCCATAAAACGATAGAGAGCCATTTATGTTTTGCTGTAAAAGTACCAATTTTATATAAAAATTTTGCCATATCATTTTCCCTCCCAGTAGAATATATAGTGTAGCTTAATCTACATAGTAGTTTTAACTACGCTATAAGTTTACCAAGCACTAAACAGCATTCATATCCTCAAACAAATAGCTATGTATGTATAAACTACATTTCGAAGTAAATGTTGTTTTTACTTCTAAAGATTTACATATAACAAAAAAGCTACAAACAACCTATGTTGTTCATAGCTAAAAGGAGATATTAAAAACAAAAATCAATTATGATCCACTTCTTCATGATATGCTATTTTCCTAATTAACTCATTAGTAATTACTTCTTTATTGTTGATAGTATCCAAGAGTAATTGCTGTTGTTCTTTAGTAAGAGTCATTCCTTCTAAAGCAAGATTACTTACAATCTTTTTATTCGTTTCTGAATTAAGTGTAGGCATTGTAACTGTCTCCAATTGTTATTTCTAATATTTATCTTCATTTTTGATTATCGACTTTTATATTAAGTATTATAATAACCACTTGTTACTACACATAAATATTGGCTAACTCGAATTTTCAGTTTTAATGGATTATTTTGTTCTTCAATATATTAAATTCATCTTCTGTAATTAATCCTTTATTTTTTAAACTCGCTATTCTCTCTATTTCTGCCACATAGTTAATATTTGTAGATACTGTTTCTTTCAAAGGTTCATTGTTTGTTTCGTATTGGCTATTTACTGGTACTATTTCGATATTTTTTTCGTTAATTACTTTGCTCAGAATGTTATGCCATTGGTATGTCATTTTAATAGCATTTTTATAAATACTATTTGTTTTCTTTATTGAGTCTTTTTGATTTAAAAAAGGAAGGTCGTAAATCGGATTATTGTAATCATCAATAATTACTCTCAAAGTGATATTTTGAACCTCTTGACTAGTAGAAGTCTTTCCAGATAGACCTCCGATTACAGCACCTGTTCCACCAGCAACAGCTGCTCCAATTCCAGCTCCCACTATTTGATTCTTTCTGTTTGTCTTACTTATTGATACTTCATCTTCAATAATTTCAACACCGATAATTTGCTCATAATCAAAAGTATTAGTGTATGAAGCAAAATCTTTATACATATCAGCATAAGGTGAACCATTATAGTATATTCTTAGTTTTTTTTGTTCATTATTAATACCAATATAAAAGTTTTTTCTTAATATAGAGAGTTGTGATTGAAATCCATTTTCGATGTATAATAGCCTTTCATCATGCGGTACTTTTGGACTTAGTACATTATCAGTCCAATACTCTAAAGCTTTTATTAAAACATATAATACTATAATTATAATTATCCATACTACAAATACCTTTATCATGTTAATCCCTCCTGGAGATATGCATTATAGATTAATACTTTTTATTATTAATACTATTATATGATGTTAGTCATCTTATATGGATGATATTATAGTTACTTAAAGTGTAATATGAACATTATCAGTAGAGTAGTTAAAAACTTTACATCTTGATGAAGAGCTTTATTAATACAACACTAAAGCTATACCGAAACAAACGCGCAGCGCATGATTTTCAAAATACATAAATAATATAATATACATTAATTTTTTATTTATAATTATTTTTTAACTAATTATAACATTATTTAAAAATCTACTTCTAATCCTCTATGGATCATCGCATGACAATTTGGACAAACTGGTCTTAAATCTTTAATTGGGTCTATTTTATATTCCTCTCCTATTTCTGATAGAGGGACAATGTGATGTACATGAATAAAATCCTTTCCAATATCGCCATATTCCTTTTCAAAATTTAAATCACATACTTTACAATTATATCCATAATAATTCACGCAAATCTGCCGTGCTTTAGGATTTCTTTCATATTTGTTTACAACCACTTGTTCTTTTATTCCTTCATACAATTTATCATCTTTTATAATTTCAGGATAAAGCACATTATGGATTTCTGATTCCAGAAGATAAGATTTAAGTGTTTCTGACAATCACTGTGGACCTTGAGGAGCAGCTTTCAAACCATTTTCTAATAAATATTTCAGATGCATTTTTTCAGTTGCAAATCTTTCTATTAGTTTTAATCTAAAATACTTTCCTTCTAACGATTCTTCATACTTATCTTTATCTTTCCAAAATTGAGAATCATCTACAATATCGTTCATTGTTTTATCTATGTCTATAACTTGCGTTTTATATCTAATAGTTTGAAACGGAGCAGTAGCATAAATATAAACAATATCATTCACTTTATAAGAGTAGTTGCCTTGCTTCCAATCAATAAATCCCCATTTTTGAAATGCTGCTTCATGATTATATTTATTATGATTAGCAGAAATTATCCAATATTGAGCCATTTACATTCACCTCATCAACTTTATTTAAATTTACCCAAAGCATAAAAATATTAATTTATTACTTTTCACAAAAAAATTATGCAAACAGTATATTTACAAATGTTCTTTCATTATATACTAAATGTTGAATGAATCACAAAACATACTACGATATGAATTAAAAGAAGATTTCTTTTGATAGAATTTTGCATTTATAATTAATACAGAAAAACAACTGAATAATCACATTGCGGATTGAGAAAAAGAAATAGCAGAAGCGTATAATGATATTTATTTAATTAGTATAGTTGAAAAATGAAGTAGAAATTATTTTTGAAGATACTATTGATAATGTAAATATTAAAGGCATAAGGCTCTATACAGTGAATAACGGTTATAAAACGATTAAATAACTTGGTGAAATTGTTTTAGGAAGTGGCTTCAAAAGATTAAGTATTAAAAACTAATAAATCAGTCAATAGGAGCGATTGATTTTGCTCTTATTGACTGATTTTATAAAACCGCATCACTTATGATACGCTTCTCCCTATCAGTGATTTTGCTAAAAAAGAGAGGGCAGATTTTGTCCTCTCTTTTTAAACAACTCTATAATTTATTTAACAGATTAGAGAAAAATTGAATGATAGATTGAATAATTTCCACAATACCGTCCCATATGCGTTGAAGGAGATTTCTATTTTCTTCTGTATTCAAATCCTTGGCTTTATCTTTTGCTTTATTCAATAAATCATCTGAGTTTTTTTCAATATTTTTTAATACATCTTTTGCATTTTGTTTAAATGCTTTTGGATCAGAAGTTAAGGCATTAGAGTTTGCCACATTCACCATATTATTATTAATTATTTGAATTTGATTTTCTGATAATATTTCTGACAAGCCACGTTCATCGAGTACTTTATTGACCGTGTCTTCAACTTGTTGTTGTGTTATTTGTTTATCTTGATTTTGTTTAATATCTGCAAGTTGTTCTTTAATATCTGCTATTGAAGCATTCAAAGCTTCATCTGAATATCCATCTTTACCTTTATTTTCTTCTGAAATTCTACCTAAGTCATTCATTTCTTGATTAGAATTTTGAATATCTTCAGCGTTGAGGTCGTTACCTTTTTCTTCATATACTTTATAAATACCAGCTAAAGCACCTTCACCAGTTACTTGGTCGACAGAAGCTATATGTATTTCTGCGTTTTTAATTCCTGCCGTAATTGCAGCATTTTGATATTGTTCAGATGTCACTTTTGTAATGTTATCTGGTGTATCAATTTTCACATCAACACCCTTACCCCATTTTTTATGTTCAATTGTTGCACTTGAATAAATATAACTTAGATTACTGCTGTTTGGGATATAATTACTCACATCATTGACGTTAACATTATAAGTTTCATAGTTATCATCAACGCCTAGATCATTCTCAGTTTTTTGTAAATCTTGCCCTTCTAAGTCAGCGCCTTTAATAAAAACAGGTTCATCCCAATCTTCTTTATTTTCAGCTGCTTTAACAACACCTGAAGCTGATAACAACAATGTAGCTACTGCTAAACTAGTTATTGCTTTTTTCATTTTCAAATACACCATCCCTTAAAATGTTTCATATATTTATATTAATCGTATCCAATAACACGTTTTTGGATTGTTTCAATCATTTCTGAATCAGCCTGTGTCATATCATATTTATAAATTTGGTTGAATCTTGGATTATAAATACCAATGTAACGTATATTCTCAAAGGTAGGCTTTTGAGATGTCTTACCCATTAAATAATATATCACTAATTGAAGCGTACTGTTTTTCTGTGGTAGTTGTTTTGAAACTTTAAAATCCCACAAAGTATCTTCAGTTAGAAAGTCGCCATCTCCACTATCAATAATGCTTGTATAACCCCCCTCAAATGTGAAACCATCCATTTTAACTTCACCAATTTGATTAAAAAATGAAAGACTTCTGTTTATAAGTGATTTTATATTATTAATTGTGTCTTGATCTGGAATTTTAAATTCTTTAGGCATGCTTCCTGCTCTATATACCATATCGTAATTTACCAATTGACATGCTTTAATAATAGATAGATCATCATTACCATTAATATCTTTTAACAATGATTCGGCTGTTTGTAATTCCCCAGCTAATTTTGCGCCAGTTAACGATATGGCAAATGATTTTTCTTTGTCTTGATTTATAACCATACGAGTAAGGTAGTCTACGACTAAACCAATTGTTTGAGGTGCTATATTTTCATATTTTGTATCTATAAATGTTTCTGGTTCTAGTTGCTTAACTTCAAATGATTTTCTGTTTAAATACCCACCACGGGGTTGTTTAATTTGTGAAATTCTTTGTGTAACACTAACCAATTAAAGACTCCTTTTGATAATAATATTTTTATATTTATGAAGCGTTTGAAGTTTCTTTGTCATTTTCTGAACTTTTTGATTCTACATCTTGAGATTGTTCATTTTCATAGTTGTTACCATCAGTATTTTCATCATTGTTTTGGTTATTATTTTCTTGTGCTGCATCTGGATTTTGCTTATCTTCGCTAGATGGTTGTTCTATTTGTTGATCTGGATCCTCACGTTCCTCATTTTGCGAAGCTTCCTCGTTACTATTTTCATGCTGTTCTTCATTATTTTGTTTTTGATTTGATTTATTATTATCTTCTTCAATGTTGTCTCGGTTTTGTTCATTTTTTGTATTTTCATTCGTTGATTGTTTACTATCATTATCTGTTTGATTATTTTCTTTTTTATTTTGAGACTGGTTGTTATTTGATGTTGATTGATTTGACTCATTGTCATATCCTTGTTCTTTTTGCCAATAATTACCTACGATTTTTGAAAGTTCTTTATATTTTTGTTCTGGTACATCAGAGTTGGCAGTTTCAAACTTAGGCATTCCTTTTTTGTATACGTAAGTATTGTAGAAATCAGCAGTTGAATTATAAATATCTTTATCTATATAACCGTTTTCCGCTTTTATAGGACCATCTGGATGTGTAATAGCGCCACCCGTTTTGATAATTTTTCCTGTATTTCTATCTATAATGGCGTGGTGCTTAACGGATTCGTTTATCCCACCAAAAGGCGTTTCAATAAAAATTTTATCATCATTACTTTTATCTTTATTGTAAATTAGATCATCTTTATTTTGAGTAAAATTGAGTATATCTTCGGAGTTAAAAGCAATAGATTTTGCTTCATCAATTGTTATAGGTTGACTAATTTGATTATTTGCTTCATTTGTTGTTTCTGCAGCATTAGACTCACCTTGAGGTTGATGCTTTGTATTTTGATTGTTTTCTGCTACTTCATCATTTGATTGCTTTTCAGTTTCATCTGATTTTTTATCCCTTTCCTGTGTTTGATCACTGTCTTTTTTATGATTATTGTCTGTATTTTGACCACAAGCACTTAAAATAATAAAAGAAGACAAACCTAACATCCCTAATTTTCTAAATTTCATTCATACATCTCCCTGATATAAAACTCACTTTCCATGCTATCAAAAAATAAAGCGTTATCAAATACAATAAAATTAAAAGGTTCTGTTGCAAAGTAAAAAATATAGCTAACC
>NZ_KV808419.1:0-6346 GCF_001812305.1 Staphylococcus sp. HMSC056G08 | reverse complement strand
TGACAATTTTTCATAAAAATTCTGTTTAAATTAAAAGGTCTGAAAAAAACATGTTTAACAATATTATTGCCATATTCATACACTTCTAAAAAACCACTTTTGTCTAATGGCGAACCTGTGGGTGAAGGGCAATAATAGAATCCTGTCTTTAAATTACTTAGAAAATCCGGATTATCTAATTCGGCATTAACTAATTTATGTGATTTACCATCATCATTAGTCATTTTATATTTTTGCCAATTTAAAGTTGCTAAATCTTCCGTTAATTTATCATGAGTTAAGAAACCATTATCTTCAACTGTTTGATTAAATTCTGTAACTTTAGTGTTTACATGTTCTGTAACTTCGTTTGCTTTATTATTAATACTATTTACTGCTGTTGATGCTGTATCTTGAACACTTGATTTTGCATTGTTAGCTGTAGTAGTTATATCTTTTGTAGCATTATCTTTAAGTTTTGTTAAATCAGTTTTAGCTTGAGTAATGTATGTTTGAATATCTGATTTTCCATCATTAACAATAGCGTTAAGCGTTTCAATACCTTCTTGTAATACTGATTTCATTTCAGCAACATAGTCTGCACCATTTGCTATAGCTTCTTCTATATCTTTAACTTTTTGTTCAATCTTCATTTTGAGTTGACTAAACATTCTAATTTGTTCAATCTTAGTAAATGAAGAAATTTTGTTAATCAATGCATCTGCTACTTCAAAAGTAAATTCTCTAAATACAGCAACTTCATTATATTCAGGATTTCCCTCTACATTATTAACTCCGATATAAACTTGCCCTTTAACTTTTGTAGATGTGCTAGCTTGTAGAAAATCTTTATCTAAAGTAACTGTTACAATACCGTTAAACGAGTCTTCAATTTCTAGTTCGATTACATCTGACGCACTACCATTACTTGACTCAAAATAAGCATATGCTGTTAGGTTGTTTTCATGGATTAATAAAGGTCCTTTTGAATTGCTTAATTGAAATCTTAATATTGCTGTATTTTCATCTAAATTATAAAAACCAACCCCTAGATCAGAGATCGGTTTTAAATAAGGTTCAGATTTTAATTTAAATAATGCCTTTTTATCTATTCCGTTACTCACAAAATCACTCCTTATTTAATTAGTACGACAGCAACGCCGTACCCTTTTTCAGTGTCATATGGTGTAGTAATTTCTAACACACGATAAAACCCGTTGTTATTGTCTTTTGTGCCTACACCTTTATCAGCTTTGATATAGTCATTAACCGATACAGTTGCGTCAATTCTTGTAAATACTTGTCCGACTAAACCTACCACATTCCATTCTGGACGTTCGGAACGTGGAATATAATCTTCATCGTATTCAATGTAATCAGGGTTAGGAATTGGAACATCTACTTTTTCTGAATACCAATTACCTTCATCATCTTGCCACTCTTTTGTTTGTAATTCTGTTTGCGTTACACCAAACTCATCTTTCAAGAACTTATCTTTGTGGTGGAACATTTGATCACCAAGAATAATTCCTGCTGTTCCAGATATAACGCCGATAGGTGTATCATTTGAATTAGCTTTACGGATATATCTTCCATCAAGTGTGACTAAATATCCATTAGGAATTTCTTGTCCTGATTGAGATTCGAAATACTCCGCATAGTCACCAAAGTTCTGCCCTGATGATACAGTACCTTTAGTTTTAATGTTCCCACTAATTGTAGACATATCTATAGTAGTATTTTCATACTTAGCTCCATCAGTACCATAACCTAATAAGAAGTGATAGTTACCAGGTGATTTAACACCACGACTGTTAACAATTGTTTGACAATAAGCACCAGGCAATGTTTCTGATTCTAGTGAGTTCATAACAGAACTACGAGAACCGTGCGCATGAGAACCTGCACCAACACCTGCTAACCAACTTCTATCACTGTGAGAGTATGAGCCACCTGTTGATGCTATAACAGCTGAACGTTCAGCAATAGCACCTGCACCAGTAGAACCACCACTGAATCCACCTTTTACTGCTGTTGGAACAACTCTATAAGCTTTATTAGTGATATATGCAGCATTATTATAGTTTTCTGCGTTAACCCCTATAACTTCAGCTGTATTGTTGTATAGTTCTAATCCATTACCTGTGCCTTGTCCTTGCAAGTTAGCATTTATAATTCTTAAATCATAAATACCTCCACCGCCTGCAATACCTCTATTTGCTGAAGAATTCCAAATGTTAACGTTACTGATAGTAATTTTCTTACCTCTGTTCGAACCACCAAACACTTTAATATCAGCTTGTGAGTTCTTAAATCCAGTGATATTTATGTTATTCAACATAATGTTGTTAGACATGAACTGCACTGCTACAACTGGCATGTTAGCTGTATACGTTCCATCTCCAACTGCAGTATAACCATTAACTTGTACGTTTCTGTAACCACTAATAACTAATGCACGTGGCGTTGTTCCTGGATATACTTTATTGTCATATGGCGTGATAGCTGAACAATTATTTAATATGACGCTGTGAGCTGTCTTAGAAATAGGGTCTCCTGCTCTGTGGTGGCCAATGTGTCTAATATTATAAGCACGTGAATCTTTAATAGACATATGGTTAGAAATCATAACATTATTAGGAGCCGATGAATTACCATGAGCTTTAACTTCCACACCGCCATAGTTTTCTTCAGTCATATTATTATCTAACATTACATGTTGTGAACCGTCATCAATTTCAATACCGTTGTTGTTACCGCCACCTGTAGCATGATGTGAATAGTTGTTAGTGATTAACAAGTATCTTGAATGGTGGGTAGTAATACCATCATCGCCAAAACCGCTAGCTTCACAATTATCAATATGAATGTATTTACTTTCTAACTCTTCATTTACTCTTATGCCATCACCTTGATAAAAGTAATCATCGTTTGCGTAAGTAATATCAAAACCATGTAACAATGAATCAACTGACTTAACATTACTTGCAAAACCATGTTTAACACCAGCAAATCTAACATTTGAAGACAATGAACCACCAGCAGGTTTTAGTTTCTTGCCTTGTCTCCACTTGTTACCATTAACTGTAAAGTCTTTAATGCCAATATTATGTGCATTACCTGACATATCTTCATTGGTAATTACAATATTCTCGGCAGGTGTTTCATCTGCAAATTTAATTGTAGTAATATCTTTACCTTCCCCTGATAATATAGTGTTGTTTGGTAATCTGATTCCAGTTACTTTATAAGTTCCTGCTGTCATGTGAACGTGAACATTTCCACCTCTTACAGCCTCTTTAAAGGCTTCTGTAGAATCTTGTTCTCCTGTTGGGTCTGCACCGTAATCATTAACGTTTACAATACGTTCAATCTTCTCATTAAGGTAATTAAAGTGTTCTTCCATTTTGTTTTTAATGATTTCAAAATCATATTTTAAACGTTTAGATAATAGAGGTTGATTAGAACCATCTAAAGCTGTTCTACTATCTTTAAGTTCTTCTATGCCATCCCCGTTGTGACCGATCACCAATCCCTCAATACGTCCATCTTGATACTGCAACTCATCGTGAACATTAGTTAATTTGTAATCGATTTGTTTAGCGTTGTGTGCATGTTTTTCATTTGTTTTGTGACGTTCTAATATATCTATAATATTTTGATAAAAATTTTCAATTGTTTTAAAGTTAAAAATTGTTTTGTAACGCCACTCTTGCCCTATATCAATTGGATAATCTTTTTTTAACTTCATTTTGTCACTCCCTTTTATTCTAACCAAGTATACTCTTGATAAACCCAATTCGTTTTGGATTGGTCGTCAGGGTGGATATAAGCCATGACCTTACCATCTTTTAAACATTCAACTGTTACTGGGTGTCTGTAACCATTTTGTCTAGCCAAGAATGATTGGTTATCAGTAATAAATCCTGTAGGCAATTGAGCTATTTGCACAGTAGAACCTGTGATGTCTGATATGTTCAACCTAATTGAACGTATTATAAAATAATGTGGCATTGAACGGTTACCTACGCTAACCTCTCTAATACTTGATTTAAAACCAGTACCCACTGCGTTGTTTTTCATATTAGGAGGTATAGAAATATCCACCCAGCCACTATCGCCTACCATATCTTTCATCGTTGTATCTAACAACTCTAAGCTTGTTTTTTGTTTTTCTATCATCTTATTTAGTTGTTCTACTTTTTCAGCAATGTTGATAAACGGGTTGTTTTCTCCTTCTACTTCCAACCCTTCTATTGCATCTATATGTGTTACCGGGAAATAGGTATCCCCATCTTTATCTTTTAAATATCTGTGATTAACTTCTCTACTCATCTAACAATGTCACCCCCACAATATCCGAATAGCTTTCTGGCATAGAAAAAGACGTGCCACCAAGTGACCCGCCTTTAACTAGGTTATTCATTCTCTTAATATTCCTGTTTATATTTTGTTGTATTTTGATAATGTCTTTAGGTGAGTTACTGAAATCAACTTCAACAGGTTCATTTACCAATGGATGTGAATACGTTAACTTCACTACTTTCAAATCAAGGTTGTAACCTAGTGGTTGATGGATAAAACGTATCTTACTGTTTTCGTGAATATCATCGTTACCTAAATAATACTTATCTTCCATAGATCCTAAGTAATTAGTAGAAACTTCCACAGTTGGCTTATCGTTCAATTCTTGAATAAGTCTTTCTCTTAACTCTGTTTTATCAAGCACGTTATCATCATATAATGTAGGTGCAATTTTAGGATTAGTTTTATCATAATGTGGTGAATAATATTCATCTGTAACGTGATAAACATCTGTCCCTTTCAACACTGCAGTTAGATTTAATACTGTTGACTTCTCTGTGCCCACATACATACATGGTTTAGATTTCTTATAATCAACACCACTTTTCGCACCTCTAAACACTGCTTTAAACGTATGATTGCCTTTTGATAAACGTTGAGCAATGATAATCTTTTCAGATGTTGCAGTTTTGCTATAACATTCATATTTACCTATATGTTCATCATCTAAATAAACGTCTAACACGCCACCTTTAGCCATTTTCTTTAATGTCCATTCAAGTGTCTCGTTACCCCACTTACAATTAAATGTTTTCGTGTAACTAGCACCAACGCTTTCAGTACGCCAAGTACCGTCTTTGATGAATGTGCCAGAGTAGTTTAAGTCTTTAGGTTTCATAGGATTATAGTTATTCGTTTCAGCTTTTGTTTTCTTCTTACCAAATCCCTGTATATACGTTTTAATATCAGTTGTGGTAGTCGTAGCTTGTACTTCACTAGAGTTATATTTATATATCAACGGAATATTTGATGCTTTATAAAAGCTTGCTTCATCATAGATATAAATCTTTTTATTATCTGCAAAATAGATATAGTTGAATAGCTCTGCACCTTCTGTTAAAAATTCCATTCCGTTTTTATTACCTAGTTCATCTACTGCTACACGTTGGTCAAATTTACCTACAATTTCATAAGTGAAATCAATCTTGTTACCTTTAAAACCAAAATCTAAATACTGTTCTAATGTCATTGTAGGTTTACTATCGTCTTGTTCATCTTCTTCGTTGTTTAGTTCTTCATTTTCCAAATCTTTCTGGATATAATGATTTTGGAACTCCATAAATATATGTTTAGCAGTGACTTCATTCACTACGTTCATACCATCATATTTAATTGCTGTAGACTTCACAACATAGTTTTGTCCTTTCCATTCCAATAACATTTCATTAAGCAACGATTCAAATAAATCCCAATTCATAGACGTTTTATATATAGTAAACTCAATAGATCGTTCATTGTTACGCTCATAACTAAGTTTCCAAGAACCAAAGTCATAATCGGTTAATATTTCGCCGAAAGTGCCTTTTCTGTTCTTTAGTATCATGTCTTTCAATATCTTCACCTACCTATATATGAACGGGAATATCCATTGAGTTTTCACTTCTTTTATATTCTCGCCTGTAATTTCTATACCATTGAATCCTTTTGCCAATGTGAGCCATTGCCAATTTGTATCAATACCTACACGTTTATTATTAATGAAAGGATGGACACCATTTATAACCAATTGTTGATTTTTCTTGATACCTTTTTTATATTCAAATACATCTCCAGTCGTTTTATTATTAAGTTTAAAACCTTTAGGTGCGTCAATATTAACTAGTAATTTAAATCGATGTCTTAATAATGGATTAATTGTATCTGATGAACCATTGTAAATTTTAAAAGCTGTTGTCTCGTGTGTGTATTTAATTTCATCATCTGATAAAACGCCTGCTTCAAATTGCCAATCACCACTTGATAAACTAAATTGACTTGTGTCTTTTAATGATTCTGAATAACC
>NZ_KV808418.1:0-928 GCF_001812305.1 Staphylococcus sp. HMSC056G08 | reverse complement strand
TTTTTTGACGGTAAGCAAAATTATATTACTCAAAATGAATGGACAGACTTATGGCAACGAGCGTTGCAAGTGGACTATAGACCCATTGTGGACATTCGAGCAATCAAACCGAATAAGAAACAGGATTCTGCTATTACATCAGCAATTAAGGAAACAGCTAAATACAGCGTTAAATCATCTGATTACCTCTCAGATGACCTAGAAAGCAATTTAAAGGCCGTAGAAGACCTTGAGAGAGGTTTATATGCTAAACGACTCATTTCCTATGGAGGAGCTTTAAAAACGGCTCACAAGCGTTTAAATTTAGATGACAACGAAGATGGCGACTTAATTCATACAAGTGATGATAAAATTTCAGAAACAGAGTCAAAAGCAAATTCAATTATTGCGATATTTAATTATGAAAAACAAGATTATTATTTAAAAAACGAATAAAAAATAGCCTAGATCTAATTTATAGTTCTAGGCTATTTTTGTATGTATTTATCAAATTTTAATTAGTTGTACTTATAAAAATATTTGAAAAGTAACGTCGAACGCAGGTGAGAAAAAACTTTCCTACGAAGTAGAAAATAAAAGTTTTTCACGGACGTCGTTTACGACGTATAAGTGCGCCCTTGCGGGTTTCTAACGAAAGTTTAACGTCGAATTTGGATTCTGTAAAGTGATATGCTCATTCTCAAATTATTCATATACGAATAAAATAAAAATAAATCTTGTAATTTTGTTAAGAGTCGTTTTTATGCCGAGAAAACTTTTTGGCTTTGACAGGTCTTAAAATATACTAAGAGCGAAAGCGAAAGTTGTAGCGTAAGCTATTAACTTTCGGTTGCAAAAGCTCTTAGATTTTTAAGACCGCAGCGCATCAAAGCCATAAAAGGAAATTGGAATAAAGCAATTATGTTATTTTGATTAAAGAAAGGGGGGG
>NZ_KV808417.1:0-87772 GCF_001812305.1 Staphylococcus sp. HMSC056G08 | reverse complement strand
CAGAAGGTTACGAACCAACAACACCGAATGTCGGCAACCCTGAATTGGACTCAAACGGAACAACAACAACAGTAACTGTAGACAATGCAGACGATAAAACAATTGACAGCGGATTCTACAAACCAACAGTTGAGCCAACACCAGTACCAGCAACATATAACTTAGGTGATTATGTATGGGAAGATAGTAATAAAGACGGTATCCAAAACTCTAACGAAGTAGGTATCGAAGGTGTAACAGTAACGTTAACGAAACCGGATGGTTCAGTCGTTACAACAACAACAGATGCGAATGGTAAGTATGAATTCACAGATTTACCAAATGGTGAATACACGATCACATTCGAAGCACCTGAAGGTTATGAACCAACATTAGTTAATGTAGGAAATACTGCGCTTGATTCAGATGGAACAACTACAACAGTTACAATCAATAATGCAGATAACTACACAATTGATAGTGGCTTCTTTAAACTAGTAGTAGAACCAACACCAGTACCAGCAACTTACACAGTTGGCGATAAAGTTTGGGAAGATACAAACAAAGACGGTATCCAAAACTCAAATGAACCTGGCATCCCTGGCGTAGAAGTAACGTTGACAAAACCAGATGGATCAACAGTTACAACTACAACAGACGAAAATGGTAATTATGAGTTCACAAACTTACCGAATGGTGAATATACAATTACATTTGAAACGCCAGAAGGTTATGAACCAACATTAGTTAATGTAGGAAATACTGCATTAGACTCAGACGGCAAAACTGTAACAGTGATTGTAAATAACGCAGATGATAAAACAATCGATAGCGGATTCTACAAACCAGTAGTAGAACCAACACCAGAGGATCCAACACCGGAAGAGCCAGGCACACCTGAAAAGCCGGAAGAACCAGGCACACCTGAAAAACCAGAAGTTCCGACAACACCGGAAGAGCCAGGCACACCTGAAAAACCGGAAGTTCCAACAACACCAGAGGAACCAACTGCACCAGCTGTTACTCCAGCTCCAAGCGTGGAACAACCAGCAGTTGAAAAACAAGAAAAGCCTTCTGAAGAAGCAAGTTCTAAAGAGAAGAAAGAAGCTTTACCAGACACAGGTGAAACAGAAAGCACAAATAACGCACCATTATTCGGTGGATTATTTGCAGCTCTAGGTTCAATCTTGTTATTCGGTAGACGTCGTAAAGACAATAAAGATAAACAATAAGTTTAACTAAAAAAATCTATCAATGATTTTTGGAACACATCTCATTTGAGGTGTGTTCTTTTTTTATACATAATGAAAGTAATAGGGATTAAAAGAAATTATTGAATTTGCAGCGTTTAAATAGATAAAAAGAAGAAAAGGTGATTTAATGACGAAAATGAGTGATTATCAATCTCCAATAGGAACATTAACGCTTGTAAGCGAAGATGATGTATTGACAGGTATTTATTACGAAGGACAAATTAATAAAGAAGATCCAAATATAGATAAAGTGGCATTAACCTCAGTGCCAGTTTTTAACCAAGTCAGGGATTGGTTAGATCGTTATTTTAAAGGGGAAAATCCAGAAATTAATTTTAAGTATCATGCTTCTGGTACTGAATTCAGAGAACAGGTATGGAATGAGCTTGTTAAAATTCCTTACGGTGAATTAGTAACGTATGGAGATATAGCACGTAAAATTGCACAGTTAAGAGGTAAGAAAAAAATGTCTGCACAAGCAGTTGGTGGAGCAGTAGGCAGTAATCCGATTTCTATTATTATCCCTTGCCACCGTGTGGTAGGCCACCATAACAAACTGACTGGATATGGTGGCGGATTAGATAGGAAACGTTATTTATTAGAATGTGAACATCATGACTTAAATCAATTTACGACTTAAATTTCTAAACATTGGTGTAAGAATTGCTCTGCTTGTTGGTATATTGTTTTAATATTACTATTAAACGAACGATCAAAATCGTGTTCATCACTATCGAGTGTAATTAATGTGGAATTAGGAATATATTGTTTCAACCGTTCGCTTTCACTAAAAGGAACATCAATATCTCTTGAAGCATGCGCAATAAAAATGGGAGGCAATTGTTTTAAAGCACGTGCACTTAAATTTAATTCAGTTTTTTCAGCATCTTGAATACCGACAAATTCATACCACTGTCCGATGCCTCTTGTATATAAATAGAGTGGATAACGAAACTGAATCGGTCCTTCTGTAATCGGTTGTGATTGAATCATCATATCAATCATAGCTGAGTTCAGATGGGCCGTTTTCTTTTGGAATTCACTGTGCGGTAATTTGAATTCAGGCAAGTCCACTTTTGCATAACCATAAAAATCAATGACACCTTTAACAGTACGTTGAGATGCGATTTGCAAAGCTAAATAACCACCGGAAGATCGTCCGAAAGTAAAGAGTGGCAAATCAGGATATATTTTATTGATGTTATCAAATACTAAAAAAGTATCATTTAAAATAGTGCCGATATTGGATTCGGGTGCTAACCGATAGGGTGCTTCCACTAAATGAAAATGTTGTGTCAGTATTTGAATTGCTTCATCAGATAAATCGTGAGGTGAACCCGCAATTAAACCACCACCATGATAATAGATGATGATACCTTTCGGTTGTTGTGAAAGGTGCGTACGTATATGAAGTTGGAAATTATCAGGTGTTTGTATGGTATGTGTTTGTGTATCTATTAGAATCACTACTTTCTGCTTGAATAAGTCACTACAAATGACTTGTTAATAGTTTAAGCTTTTTTGAATAGAAAAACGAATCATAAATATATAAATAAGAGGGAATGACACACATGTTCATTCCCTCTTATTCATTAGCTATATTATTGAATGGATGCGCCAAGCAATCCGAATCCGATTGAAATAATGACTAATGCAACACCAAAGATAATAGAAACTTTTCCTGATAACTTACAAGTTTTATACAGTAAAACACTCAATAAATAACCAGAAAGTAAAGTCTGTAAGTTAAATACGCTAAGTACTTTATTACCTGGGTCAAATATATTCAAGCTTGTGATCGAAATTTTCACAATATCTAAACCAACAATCACTTGAATCACTAAGACAATCAGTGCTACTAATGAGCTGATTAACAGCGCAAATAATGTTCCCGCAAAAATGCTTTTCTTTTTCACATTAGATTTGAAAATACGCGCAATTGCCCAAACGATTAAAAATGCGATAAGTAAATAGAAAAGTTGTGAGAAGAGGCCTCCAATAACAGTGACTGGTCCCATAAACGATCTAGCTTGTTCAACTTGTGCTTGATTCATATTTGAGTTGGTTTGTTTCATGAGTTCTGTCCAATCACTAAAAGCGAAAGTCAACCATAGTGAACCAATAACTACGACAATCCAAATAATTAAATTAAGTATCCATTTTGGACGTTCTCTGAATTTGCTAAAGGAATCCCCTAGCAGTAAGTTAGAATTTTCCATATGCTACTCCTTATGTAAGATTTATTAAGAGCGTATCATAGTCATTAATTTTAATAAATGGTTTTTCTAAAAATGATAAAAAATTTTTATTGATGTTTTAATCATTTGATTTCATTGTTAATGAACGTTGCTTAAATTAGTAGACAACTTTAAAGATTATAAATATCTAACTTTATTAATGTAAAGGTATTCATTTATTTTTAAGTTGTGATATTATGCAATTGTGAGTTTACAATTAATCGTTAGGAGAGAGAATTAGTGTGAAAAAGAAAATGACATGGATAATTTTAATCATTGCGGCAATTCTACTATTATTTATTATCGCAATCATTGTTAAAAATGCTGGAGGCACATCAAATAAGGAAAATACATATAGTGTCTATAAAGCTAAAAAAGAAAGTCCGCTAACTATCCAAGGTAAAGCTTCTCCGGAAACAGTGAAGTCTTACCAAAATAATTCAACTATCGGTACATATATCAATACCACTGTTTCAAATGGTCAAGATGTTGAAAAAGGTCAACAAATTATCAGCTATGATACGAGCCAGAATCAACGTCAAAGCTTACTTGATAAAGTGAACCAATCAGAACGTGCAAGACAAAAAGCGCAAGAAAGTGTCAATCGTGCACCAAATGATGAGCAAGCCAACGAACAACTATCAGAAGCACAAGCAAACTTAAATAAAGCGAATCAATCATTAAATCAATTTGATCAACAAATTAACGATAGCTTATTTGCGGCTTTCCCAGGAAAGATAGAAATTATGCAAGAGGATTATCCTAATGAAGGTGAAACGATTCTTCAATTAATTTCAAAAGATCCGCAAATCAAAACAACAGTAACTGAATATGATTTGAATAAAATTAAAGAAGGACAAAAAATTGAATATAAGGTCAACAGCACAGGTGACAAAGGGACAGGTGAAGTTATAAAGATATCTGAACTTCCAACAAGTTATGAAGACAGTCTGAATGAAAATGCGATGAGTGGTGCTTCTGCTGCAGGTGCTTCTGAAGAAGAAGGAGCAGGACAAGCTTCGAATCCTGTTATGAATGATGTATCAGGTAAAGACAGTTCAAACGATGCTTCGAAATATAAAGTGCTTATTGGTCATTTATCTTCTCCAGTACGTGCAGGTTTATCACTAGATGCTTCTGTCGCTACTGACAAAATTAAAATTCCTCAAAATGTATTGGACAAAGATAATACAATTTATGTTCTAAATAAAGAAAATAAAATTGAAAAACGTAAAATCAAAGTAGAAAAGAAAGAGGGTTCTATTTACATTAAGTCAGGATTGAAAGAAGGAGAACGTTTAGTTCAAAATCCTAAATCATCTCTAAAAGAGGGAGATAAGATTGAGGTGAAAGAATGATTAAGTTAGAAAACATCAATCGTTCTTTTAAAAATGGAGATAAAGTGAATCATATCTTAAAGGATATTTCCCTGGAAATAAAAAAGGGCGAGTTTATCGCAATTATGGGACCTTCTGGTTCAGGTAAAAGTACGTTGATTAATATCATAGGTTTCATTGATAGAGGCTATGAGGGCGAATACTTATTTAATAACAACAATTATAAAAAGAGTTCGGATAATCAATTAGCTGAAATTAGAAACCAAGTTGTAGGTTTTGTCTTTCAAAATTTTAAATTGATACAAAATAACACCGTGCTAGAAAATGTAAGTATTCCTTTAGTTTATGCAGGTATCGGAAGTCAAGAACGAAAGCAGCGTGTTTTAAATACACTGCATAATGTCGGGCTCTACGATAAAGAAAATTTTGTGCCAAATAAATTATCTGGGGGTCAACAACAACGGGTGGCAATTGCGCGTTCCATAGTGAATCAACCAAAGTTTATTATCGCAGATGAACCTACGGGTGCACTCGACTCAAAAACTTCAGAAGATATAATGGAATTATTTATACGTCTGAATCAAGAACAAGAGACAACGATGATTATGGTGACACATGATAGAGCAGTAGCTGAAAAAGCAGATCGCATCTTCCACATCTTGGATGGGCGCATTCAGGAAGAAGAGGTGATAAAATGAGTCGATTATCTAATATACTCATTGTTTCGCTACGTTCAATCATGAAAAATAAGCGACGTAATATCTTCACAATGATTGGGATTATTATTGGTATTGCGGCCGTTATTACTATCATGGCTTTAGGAAATGGATTTAAAAAGACCGCAAATGAACAGTTTTCAGATTCAGGTGCTTCTAAAGATGCTGCGCTTATTAGCTTTATGCAGTCTACGGATGCTGATATAAAAACAGAGCCTTTTGCACCTAGTGATATTCAATTAGCGGAAAGAGAAAAAGGAGTAGAAAAAGCACAGATTAAAAAAGATAAAGATCAAGCATTTACAGCTAAAGTGACGAATTCACGTAAAAATGGCAATGCAAATATTTACGTGAAGGACCAATTTAGCAATGTAGATGAAGGTCACGGTTTTAATCAAGGTGATAATGCGATTGAAAACAAAGTTGTAACCATTGATAGGAAATTAGCTGAGGATTTATTTGATAAACCTAAAAAAGCAGTTGGACAATCACTATATATTAATGGACAAGGATTTAAGATTGTCGGTATAACCACGGGTGATGGCTTTGAAAATAATGTCGTACATATGCCGACACAAACGCTTGAACATTATTTACCCAATCTAACGCAAGATTTTGCACAGTTAGAAGTTAAGATCGAAGATGGTTATAACAAAAAGAAGTAGGTGAACGTGTCGCAAAGGTGTTATCGAAAAAAGGAAGCGGCCAAGCAGCAGGTAGTTATCAATATTCAGATATGGAAGAAATGATGAAAGGCATCAGTAAAATATTTGATGGAATTACGTACTTTGTAGCAGCAGTCGCAGGTATATCTCTATTCATTGCAGGTATTGGTGTGATGAATGTGATGTACATTTCCGTTGCGGAGCGTTCAGAAGAAATCGCAATACGTCGCGCGTTCGGTGCTAAAGCAAGAGATATTGAGATACAATTCTTAGTTGAAAGTGTCGTACTTTGTTTAATAGGTGGCATTATCGGATTATTATTAGGTATCGGCATTGCTTCGCTTGTCGATGTAGTCACACCTGATTATATCAAGAGTGCTGTAAGTTTAGGCTCTGTTTTACTCGCAGTGGGTGTATCAACTTTAATTGGTATTATATTCGGTTGGATACCAGCACGTGCAGCAGCTAAAAAAGAATTGATTGATATTATTAAATAAAAAGAAAGCAGACCGAGAGTTGAAAAGTTCTCTGGTCTGTTTTTCTGGATATATAGCACTTCAGCAGTTGATATTATAAAATAGTGGTATATGTGAAAAGAAAGAAATTGTAAAAAGAGAAGGGGCACAAACATGGATATTAAACAAATGGGATATTTTATTGCAGTTGTACAACATGGCGGTATGACAAATGCCTCTAAAGAACTTTATATTGCACAGCCCACAATCAGCAAAGCAATCAAAGATTTAGAAAACGAACTGGGCAGTGCGTTATTTGATCGTAGTAAACGTCATTTAACTTTGACAGACAGCGGAGAGATTTTCTATAAGAAATCATTGGAAATTATGAATTTGTTTGAGAACCTGCCTAAAGAAGTGAATCAGTTAAAGGGACTTGAAGCGGGTCATATCAGTATTGGATTATCAGCTGTCATGAACATGAATAAATTCATTGATACACTAGGTAATTTCCATCAAATGTATCCAAATATTACGTACAATTTGGTAGAGAATGGCGGGAAGGCATTAGAATCTCAAATCATCAATAATGAAATTGACATTGGCATTACAACTTTGCCTGTAGACAGTGCTATCTTTGAATCTATTCCACTTTATACAGAGGATATTTTGTTGGTTGTTAGTGAAACACATCCATTCGCTGGACGTGAAATGGTAGAAATGCATGAGTTAGCAAATGAAGATTTTATATTGTTTAATGAAGATTTCTATTTAAACGATAAAATTATTGAAACAGCTAAACGTTCTGGTTTTGTGCCTAAGACTATTTCCAAAATTTCGCAATGGAACTTTATCGAAAACTTATTAACAGCTGGATTAGGAGTCAGTATCCTACCAGAAAACATTGTGAAAATGCTGCGTGGGCCTATTCATAGTGCGAAAATTAATGATGCTTCTATGAGATGGCAACTAGGTGTGATTTGGAAAAAAGAAAAGTATATCAACTATGCGACAAGAGAATATATTGATTACATGAAATCATCATTAACTATATAAAAAATTAGACAAAGGATGTCACTTTTTGCGACAGCATAAGGGCGTCCTATTTTTATTAGATTGTAATATACCTAAAGGGGGTATATGATAAGTGTGGGAGTAAAGAAAGGGTGAAAGGTATGTTAAAAAGAATCGGAATGGTTATGTTAACGTCGTCTCTGATACTTACCGCTTGTTCAAATGATCAAGAGGACACACAAACCTCAAGTCAAAATGCTCAAAATACAACACAAGATAAACAGACTTCAAAAGAGGGAGAACATCACATGGGGCATCATCATGGTCAAATGCCTGAACATATGCATCATGCACGTCACAGTCAGTTTGATGAGGGGGATGATGTTAGATTGAAAGAAGGCCACATGCCAGGCATGATGAATGCTGACGGTAAAGTTAAAGGCGCTTATAATACATGTGTGTACGAAGTCAGTTATCAACCAACTGATGGCGGTAAAAAAGTTTCTCATCACAAATGGGTCGTGAATGAGGAAATAGAAAATGCACCGAAAGAAGGTTTCAAAAAAGGGGACACTGTTACTTTGAAAGCGAATCATATGAAGGGTATGAAAGGTGCGAAAGCAACAATCGATAAAGTAGAAAAAACAACAGTTTATACAGTGGACTATAAAGATAAAGATAATGGCAAGATGGTTAAGAATCATATGTGGATGACTGAGGATGAATTGTCACCAAGATAAGTAAAGTTCACTAGAATGTCATAATGGGGTATAAAGCGAATGTTTAAGAGGTTGCACAGATCATACAATTATATTTAACGGTATTTTCAATGTTTTCATTTCTAAAGCAAGACAGTTGTTCGGTAAAATGAACAGCTGTTTTTGTGTGCTTTTAAATTTATTGTTAAGACTGTCAGAAAGGGGTATATACGTTATGGAACAAGATTGATGGTAACAAAAGTTCGTATTTGGAAGAAAAGTAATCGATGTTATCGCTTTCATAGAAAAAAGTAATAGGTAGTATCTAAAATCGATATTTTTATTATACACAGAATTGTCATAGAATAAGGAATGTAAGTCAAAAGAATGTGTATAAATAGTGATGGACACTAGATTCAGACACCAGAATCGATTTGGAAATGACCATTTATACGCTTATTTTTAAGGAAAGGTGTTAGCTTATGACATCGAAGGTTTTAAAGATTATCTTCCAAATTATCTTGATTATGGGCATCACGTATTTAGGCAACACCCTTCAGCACCTTTTGCATATTCCATTAGCTGGAAGTATCGTCGGCCTAGGACTCTTTTTCCTACTATTACAATTTAAAATTATACCTGTCAAATGGGTCGAAGCGGGTTCCAACTTCTTGCTAACAACGATGGTGTTTTTCTTTATCCCTTCCGTCGTTGGTGTAATGGATATCATAGGTGACATACACCTCAACTTTATTTTGTTCTTCGGCGTCATCATTCTCGGAACAATAGCTGTCGCTTACGTCTCTGGGCTAATTGCTGAGAAGATGGCCAGAAGACAACATGGTGGTAAGGGGAGTCACACATCATGATTATTTTAAAAGACATCATAATGATAGTACTGACAGTGGTTATGTATCTTGCAGCGAAGAAGCTGCACAAGAGATTTCCTAGCCCATTCTTAAATCCAGCCCTAGTTGCTTCAATTGGAATTATAATCGTGTTATTGTTGTTCCGTCAGAATTATAATTCTTACATGGCAGGCGGCCATTTAATTAATTACTTGCTGAGCTGTACGGTTGTTTGCTTAGCTTATCCGCTTTATATCAATCGTCATAAAATATTTGAAAACTTCAATATTATTTTTACAAGCGTATTGACTGGCGTATTACTCAATTTTGTGTTAGTTTATTCGTCGTTGAAGATTTTAGGCTTCAATAAAGAAGAAATTGTCACATTATTACCGCGTTCCATCACAGCAGCGGTTGGTATCCAAGTATCTCACCAAATGGGCGGTGCAGATACAATTACAGTACTATTTATTATTACCACTGGCTTAATCGGCAGTATGCTCGGCTCATTGCTGTTGCGTATGGGGAACTTTAGAACTTCCATTGCAAAAGGGCTTGCATTTGGAAATGCATCACATGCGTTCGGAACAGCAAAAGCCTTAGAATTAGATTTAGAATCAGGTGCATTCAGTTCAATTGGTATGATTCTGACTGCAGTCATCAGTTCAGTGTTGTTACCAATCCTGATTATTCTTTTTTATTAGCATTAGAATATATAGACACACTTTGCATAACGCAGCATCAAACACTAACTAAAGGGTAGTTTGAATACAGTTACTTTTTTAATGAATAGAAAGGGGCTATTTTTAAAATGGCAAAAATTAAAGCAAATCAAGCACTTGTAGAAGCTTTACTACAATGGGATATTGATCACTTATATGGTATCCCGGGCGACTCTATCGACGCAGTAGTTGATAGTTTACGTACAGTAAGTGAACAAATTAAATTCTATCATGTTCGTCATGAAGAAGTAGGAAGCTTAGCAGCTTCAGCTTACACAAAACTTACTGGTAAAATCGGCGTATCATTAGCAATCGGTGGTCCAGGTGCGATCCACTTATTAAATGGTATGTATGACGCTAAAATGGATGGCGTTCCTCAATTAGTGCTAGTAGGTCAATCTAATAGTACTGTACTTGGTACTAAAGCTTTCCAAGAAACAAACTTATTATCATTATGTGAAGATGTTTCAGTATACAACCGTCAAATCTCAGAAAAAGATGACGATATCTTTGGTATCGTAAACGAAGCTATTAAAACAGCTTACGAGAAAAAAGGTGTGGCAACTTTAATCTTGCCTAACAACTTATTAACTAACAAAGTTAAAGATACAACTAATAAAGTTGTAAACAAAAAACGCCCAACAATCCCAGCACCAAACACAGCTAAAATTAAAAAAGCTGCAAAATTAATTAATAAAGCTAAAAAACCTGTAATGTTAATGGGTACTGGTGCAAAACATGCTGGACCTGAAGTAGAAGCTTTAATCAATAAAGCACAAATCCCTACAATCATCACTTTACCAGCTAAAACAATCATTCCAGATGACCACCCATATAACTTAGGTAACATCGGTAAAATCGGTACAAAACCTGCATATCAAGCAATGCAAAATGCTGACTTATTAATCATGGTAGGTACAAACTATCCATATGTTGACTACCTTCCTAAGAAAAATATCAAAGCCGTTCAAATCGACATTGATCCAAGTGCAATCGGTCACCGTTTCAAAGTAAATGCTGGAATTATCGGTGACGCTAAAATCGCGTTAACTGAATTAACAAACCTTGTTAAACCAGTTAAAAACCGTAAATTCTTAAAAGAAGCATTAGATAACATGGCTACTTGGAAAGAATGGATGGAAAAAGACCTTAACAATGATTCTTATCCAATCCGTCCAGAACACTTGATGCAAGCTATCAACAGAGAAGCAGACAATGACGCTGTATTCTCAATTGATGTTGGTACTTCAACAGTATGGTCAACACGTTACCTAAACCTTAAACCAAGTAACGAATTCATTATTTCTAGTTGGTTAGGTACAATGGGTTGCGCGTTACCAGGTGCAATTGCATCTAACGTAGCATTCCCTAACCGTCAAGTTATCGGTATCGCTGGTGACGGTGGTTTCCAAATGGTAATGCAAGACTTCGCAACAGCTGTTCAATATAACATGCCAATGGTTATCTTCGTATTGAACAACAAACAATTAGCGTTCATCAAATACGAACAACAAGCAGCTGGTGAATTAGAATATGCAATCGACTTCTCAGATATGGATGTTGCTAAATTCGCTGAAGCATGCGGCGGTGCTGGTTACACATTAGAAGATCCAGCAGACATCGATACTGTTGTTGAAGCTGCATTAAATGAAAACAGACCAACAATCGTAAACGTACATGTTGATGCGAACGCTGCACCACTTCCAGGTAAAATCGTACCGGATGAAGCAATCAACTATGCTAAATGGGCATACAGATCAATTACTGAAGATAAAAAATTAGACTTTGATGAAATCCCACCACTTTCAGTAGCAGCTAAACGTTTCTTATAATATTTAAGAAATGAACTGAATACTCAATTTCGACGAGTAGTGCATTTTGCATTACTCGTCTTTTTTTACATCGAATTAATATTGAAATATTCTGTCAACTCCACTATACTCTAGTTATTCATGAAAAAATACATAGAGCGAAAGCAGGCGATACATGTGGACTTTTTTTATTTTCCAGTAGATGAAGACATAAAGTTAGCACAACCTGAAACATTCATGGCTGAACCTTTATTTCAAATGATTGAACAAGATAGAGCATTTCTTTCAACGTATTTACCGTTCATTGATCATACATTAACGGTGGAAGATGAACTCAACTTCATTAAGTTAATGTTGAAGAAACAGGCTGCAGATGAACATCGTCTTTTTGTGATTTACTATCGAGACCAAGTGGTTGGTACTATTGATATACAGCAAATTGATTTAGAAAATAAAAAAGCTTTTGTAGGATATTGGTTGCAGAGTAAGTATAATGGCTTAGGAATCATTGCCCGTTGCCTACATAAAATCTGTGATTTCGCATTCAATACTTTGGATTTAAATAAGTTATCGTTGCACATCAACACTAAAAACAAAGCCAGTCAAAAAGTCGCAGAACGTGCAAACTTCCGTTTTGTTGGAACGGATAAAGATGAGTCATTTGAACGTGGACAATTTGAAGACTTTCATAGATACGCTTTGCTGAAACATGAATTCAATACAGAAACTTCATTGTAAATTAAGATAACACTTATCAACTTTATAAAAAGGTTGTTATACTGATGATATAAAGAAAGATAGGAGTTGTCGGTGTTGAGCGAACGTAAATTAGTAGCAGAAACAGAAATTGAAGTAAACGGCTATGATATTGATGCGATGGGTATCGTCAGCAATATTGTCTATGTCCGTTGGTTTGAAGATTTAAGAACAATATTTGTAAATAAGCATCTAACCCCTTCTGAAATGTTGAAACAAAATATTTCACCTATACTTATGCATACCGAAATTGATTATAAGATACCACTTACTATTCACGACAAACCCGTTGGCAAATGCTGGTTAACGAAAATCAGTCGTTTAAAATGGGTGTTTGAATTTGAAATCAGTACAGGTAATCAAATACATTGCCAAGGTATGCAGTATGGCGGGTTCTACAATATTGTTGAACAAAAAGTAGTACCAGTACCTGATGCATTCAGAGTTTTATAAGCTACATTAAATCTTCGGAAAATGAATGTTTTTCGAAGATTTTCATATACATAGAAAGAGGATTGATAGTCATGACTGAACATCCGCATTTAAAAGCTATAAAAGCAGCATTTCCTCAAACAATTCCAATTTTCGCAGGGTTTTCATTTATTGGTATTGCTTATGGTATTTATATGCATTCATTAGGCTTCCCGCCAATTTATGCGATGCTGATGAGTTTGTTGATTTTTGCAGGATCCATGGAATTTGTGGCCGGAAGTTTATTATTAGTTCCATTTAATCCATTAAGTGTCTTCGTATTGACACTTATGCTGAATTCCAGACACTTATTTTATGGTATTTCCATGTTGGATCGATTTAAAGGGACAGGAAAATATAAGCCATACTTAATTTTTGGGATGTGTGATGAAACCTTCGTAATTAATAATATGGCGAATGTACCTAAAAATGTCGATAAGACCTTATTTATGTTCTATGTCACATTATTAAATCAATTTTATTGGTTTTTCGGTACGACAATCGGAAGTCTGTTCGGTGTCTTTATTAAGTTTGATACAAAAGGCTTAGATTTTGTGATGGTCGCTCTTTTCGTTGTAATCTTTTTAGAGTCTTGGTTGAAAGAAAAGAATCATGTAAGTTCATTAATTGGGTTGGCTATCCCTATAGTTTGTTTGGTCATCTTCGGACCTAATCAATTCATCTTACCTTCAATGATTTTAATTGTGCTCGCATTGACTATCCTCAGAGGATATTTCGCAAGAAAGGGTGTGGCTTAATATGACCTTAACCCAACAAATTTTAACGATTGCGGTTGTTGTGATTGGAACGATGTTGACACGCTTCTTGCCGTTTTTAATCTTTTCTAAAGATAAAGAAACACCAAAGTTTGTACAATATTTAGGCGCTGTACTTCCTGCAGCGGTATTTGGTTTCTTAGTCGTTTATGCGTTACGTAAAACGCCTATCTTAACTGGCAATCATGGGCTGCCAGAGTTGATGGCGATTTTAGTGATTATTATCTTGCATGTGATTAAACGTAATATGTTGATTTCAATTGCGGGTGGTACAATCGCTTATATGATATTAGTTCAATTTGTATTTTAAAAAGCAATCCTTACATTTACTTATTTTTAAAGTGAAACGTAAGGATTGCTTTATTTTAGATGAAGGTAAGGAATTGTTATGGTAAGAAAAGTTTTGAATACTACCGCAACTGTTGTTCTTCAAAGTGATTAAGTTTCCAAATAATCACAGATACTAACCAAAACAATAAGAATACGCCAACGAGCAGATAACCTAAATGATTAAATTCAATTGATGCAACTTCATCCCAAAAAGGACTGTGCAATTTAAAATGTTCACCAATCATTTGTAGTATTTCTACAGTACCGATTATCAACGCAGCTATGACGGAGATAGCGGTAATGGTAATATTGTAATAAATTTTACGAACTGGTTTTAGAAATGCCCAGTGATAAGCAGACTTCATGAGCGCGCCATCTAGTGTATCTAATAAACTCATGCCTGCCGCAAATAATAATGGAAGTGCGATAATGCCAGCAAAAGGTAATGACTGTTCAGCAGCTCCAGATGATAATGCAAGCAAAGCAATCTCACTTGCAGTATCAAAGCCTAATCCAAATAGGAAACCTAATGGTAAAACGTGCCAACTTCTGTTGATGAATTTAAAATAAGGACCAACAAATCGTTGAATAAGCCCTCTAGAAGCTAACAATTGATCCAGTTCATCGTCAGAAACTTGTTCAAAGCGTAAACGCATAAATAAACGAATCAATGACACTAAGATAATTAAGTTCAAAATACCAATTAGTAGTAGAAACAGACCAGAAACCATCGTTCCGATGATTCCACCAATAGCTTGAAAGAGGGGCATCTGTCGCTGTGCCCATGATACTGAAACACCTAATAAAAGTGCCATGATAAAAACTACGCTGGAATGGCCGATAGAAAAATAGAAGCCAACACCTGACGGATTTTGTTTTTCTTGCATCAGTTTGCGAACTGTATTATCAATAGCTGCAATGTGGTCAGCATCAAATGCATGACGTAAACCTAGTGTATATGCTAAGATACCCATTCCGAATAAAATAGGGTGTGTATGTGCACCCATCCATAAACAAGTAACACCTATCAGGTGCAATAATATAATAATGATTAAATAAGGAAGCATATCTTTAATATGAGTAGTCCTGATGTTCAATAGCGTCATCTGCTTTCTGTATTTTATAATTTAGTAAATATAATAAATTAACTATGAAAGAACTCTATTATTTTAATATGAATAAACAAGTAAGTAAATAACTAAAAGAGAATGGAGCTATTGTATTGAAAAAGTGATTTTCAAGTCTGCATAGGGTAAGTGAAAATAAGGATATATAGTGAAAGAGAGGTTTTTATCTGTGTCAGATATTGATTATATTTCATCTTTTGATGGTGTGAATCTCTACAGTAAAATTACGTTAGGTGAACAGCCAATGGCTAATTTGATTATTGTACAAGGATTGTCAGAAGAATTAGATGATTATGATGGTGTGGCTTCAACATTTAATGAATATGATTATAATGTCATTCGTTATGATCAACGAGGTCATGGTAAAACTCCTGGTGACAAAAATCTTTATGAACATGTAGATATCGTCGTAGAAGATTTAAAGGCTGTTGTAGATTATGTTAAAGCACAATTGACAGGAAAAATATTTATTTTAGGCCATGGTGTAGGCGGTACAATAGCGACATTATTTGGTATACGTTATCCGAATGCAGTGCACGGTTATATTTCTGCAGGTGGTTTGTCTCCAACGGGGCAACCTGTCTTTCGTGATGATGTCGTAGATCATTCAGCAGAAATAGAAAATCAGGATGAAGAAGCGGATATTGAGAAACATAAAAGAATCAAAGCATTTAGAGAAGCGGTCCGAGATATGGATATCGAATTTTCGAAGTTTGAAGACAAAGTGTTGATTATGCATGGTGGCAGTGACCGCATTGTAAGTTCTGATGATGCAATCCAATTCTTCAAAGAAGCTAAAACCACACATAAATCATTAAGAATTTATGACGGGTTAGATCATGAGTTATTAAATGTAAGTTCATATCGCGGTATGTTATTATCAGATATTGTAAATTGGTTAGATTTTGAATTATCTATGGAGAACATTGATAAGTAAGCACACCAAGAATGAACAACAATTCAACTGATTCAAGGAGTTTGAAAGAAAATGAAGAAAACACAACCGACCTTACATGATATTGCGAGAATTTCTGGCTTGTCGATTGCGACGGTCAATCAAATATTAGAAGATAAAAAGCATGTTTCTAATGATCAAGCACGTGCACGTGTAGTGGAAGCATTAGAAATGTTAGGCTATGAACCGAGTCGATATATTCAATCTTTACGCGGAGAAAGTATTAAAACAATCGCATTTATTATACCGAGACACGATGCTTATTATGCCTCTGTCATTGATGCGATTGAGCATCAACAAGGTTCAGAGTCTATTCGAATTATTGCGATGGCATCTAATGAACAAGTACAACGTCAAGATGAACTGATAGATTGGTTTGTATCACAACAAGTAGATGGTATTATTGTTTCGCCAGTTTCAGCACAAATGCGTATTTCAAAACGTTGGAGAGACATTCCAATGGTAATTATTGATAATCAAATTGAGGATGAACAGATACCTTACATTGGATTAAATCATGAAGATACAGCCTATCAAGCTGCTGAACATTTATTGAAACAAAACCATCAATCAATCGCTTTAATTTTAGGTAATCCTGCTTCTAGTGCAACAGCTGATACAAGAATGGGATATAAAGCAGCATTAGAAGATTTTGAACAACAAATGGATGAACGACTAATCTCATATCAATATACTGATTTAAGTTTACAAGCTACAGAAAAATACGGCTATGACACCGTCCAGCAACTCTTTGCGCAATCAAATCATCCAACTGCATTGATTGCTTCGAATCATGCGATGTTGTCTGGTATTTTACAAGCACTTAAAACAAAGGAATTAAAAGTGCCTGAAGATGTTGCAATTGTTACATTAGAAGAGAATAGTTGGAATAAAGTACATTATCCATCATTAACCGCTGTAGGTATTCATGCTGAAACTATCGGCGCATCAATTTTTGCACGCTTAAAACAATTTTTTGAAGGAGAAAGTGAACAAATTCAATCAGATTGGTTAATGGCACAGTTAAATGTCAGAGACTCTAGTGTGCACTCATCTAAAAATGAATAAAAAATAAACAGGCTTAGAAACAATGTCTTAAAGAAAGGGAGAAAAGACAGGTTTCTAAGTCTGTTTTTTTAGGGATTTTAGAAATGATATACTAGGGATTTTTCAATCAAACGTCATCTCGGTTTGGGACAACTGAACGTGCATTTTGTCTGCATACGTGAATAAGGGCAATAGTAGAGACAACAATACTCATAATAATGGCTATGACAGCACCCGATTCTGGATGGTCAACGTGTCCTGTTTCTGGCAAGTCAGCGTATGATGCGGTTTCACCCTGATAGTGTGAGCCTGCATCTTCACTTTTTGAAGTTGTTGCTGATGCTTGATGCGCATAGGTTTGTCCTGCTGTTGCTTTTGAGGTTGTGGACTCAGTATCTGCTTCTTTACGATTTCTTTCTGCATCTGCGATATTTGTCTTTGAAACATTTTCTGCAAGGGAAGGATCGGGTTCAACATCAGTAGCTTGAGCCACATCAGTTGGATGCGATGTAGGGATAAATGTTTCAGTTGTTTGAGCAGTATCAGTATTTTCGACCAAAGCGGATAATTTAGCGGACTGTTCATTTGCGTAATCATGACTTTCAGCAGCATTCATCACTCCAGGCATATTAAAGAATAGTAAACCGCTTAAAGCTAGCGTAGAAACATGAAGCAAGCTTTTCTTTTTACTTAACTTCATAGGCATGAAAACAACACTCCTATTTCAAAATGAAAGTGTCATGTCATCCATGGTGTTATGAGTATGAGGTATAAACTGTCGGATGAAACAGACAAAACGACAACGAAGAAAATTGATATACACATGCGGATATGTGAGAGATAGATTTCTGGTGTACGGCTTTATGGGATAGTATTGCTTTCCGCAGTGATTCGGCGTTATCATCAATTTCTTCACTTCAAGCATGGCATAGGAATATTAAGCTAACTTAAAATTGAGTTTAAAAAAGGATAAACTTCGTAAATTTTCAGTATATTAGAACTTTTTAGGTATTAAATTGCTCAAAATCCTACGGTATCAAGCATTTTAGCTTTTACCCGATAAAATCACCCGAATTTGTTGGTTTAAAGTTATTTACTAAAGTGTTATAGTTGCTAATGGAAAATAATTTGTATAGACAAATAACAATAAAAGTCTAAAGGGAGTCTTTTAATGTTGTTTTAGGGTTAACAAGATTATTTTTATTAATGGTAAGTGTTTAAATTAATTGCTATCGTTTAAACTAATTGTGACAACTTTATAAACGTTATGATTATAATTACTCTTTATATTTAAAAATAAAGAGTAATAATAGTCATAATAAAGAGTTTGTGAAATTATTCGCAATTTGTTCACAAAATGTTTGCAAAAGGTATTGAAAACGCTTTATAAAAGGTAGTATGATGTCGGTGGTAGGAAAATTAAATATATAGTAGGAAAAGAGGTCATTTGGCATGGATATTATTTTGGGAACTGGGACGTTGTTGCTAGTCCTTCTAGCAATGTCGTTATTCTTAAAATTTGCTCCTTATGGTAAACAGGGGCTACAAGCACTTTCAGGTGCAGCATGTGCAACATTTTTACCGCAAGCATTCTTAAGTTATGCGATCGGTGGCGTGTTCCACTTGGAATTCTTCCAAAGAATTGGAGACTTAGCAGGAAGCTTAAGTGGTATTGCAGTAGGTATTTTAACTGGTTTGAAATTGGGAATCTCTCCAGTCTTCGCAGTTATCATTGGTTTAGTTTTACATGATCAAAAATTACTACCGGCATTTATCGCTGCTTACTTAGTGAGCTTCTTGATTAAATTGATCGAGAAAAAAGTACCAGAAGGCTTAGACTTAATTGTCGTAATCTTAGTCGCTCCGGCATTAGCATTCGGAATCGGCGGATTAATTTCACCAGGAGTAATGGCTGTGTTAAGACAAATCGGTGGTGCGATTACAGCAGTTGGTGACAATAATCCTTACGCTTTAGCAATTATTTTAGGCTTAATCATTCCGGTGGTAGGTATGACGCCATTAAGTTCTATGGTATTAACAAGTTTACTTGGTTTAACAGGTGTTCCGATGGCTATCGGTGCATTAACAACTACAGGTTCATCATTCGTTAACTTTATGATGTTCAGAGCACTTAAAATCGGCGGCTTAGGTAAAGCCTTCGCAGTTGCAGTAGAACCTTTAACACAAATCGATACAATCGCAAAATATCCGATTCAACTTTACGGCGCAAACGCCATAGTCGGTATGTTTACAGCGACAATTGTTACGATTGCAGGTTTAGTTATTAATGTAACGGGAATGGCAACACCAATAGCTGGTGCAATTGTATTGTTTGGATTTAACAAACCAATTCCATCACTTATTACTATCGCAGCTGTTATCGTGACAGCAATTATCCTTGGTTGGATTTTAGGTAAGATTATGAACAAAATCAACTTCAAGAAACTATCTGACAAATTACCTGAAGGCAAAGCAGAACCGTCAAAAGCAAATTAATTAAGCATTTCTTATAAAGAGATTAAGGAGATGACAATACGCTATGGCACGTAAACATGATTACCAAAGCGCATTTGATATAATCGGTCCAGTTATGATGGGACCATCAAGTTCACACACTGCAGGTGCAGTAAAAATCGGTAACGCAGCAAGAATGGTACTTCAAGGAGAACCTGAAGATATTGAAGTTCATTATTATGAATCATTTGCACAAACACACTTAGGACACGGTACAGACGTTGCAATCGTTGGTGGCTTACTAGGATTCAGCACTTTCGACGAACGTATCAGCAATGCAGTAAACATTGCTAAAAACGATGGTATCGATGTTCGTTTCATCGAAGAAACAGGAAGAAGTTTAGGAGAGCATCCTAACTGTGCATTAATTAAAGCAAAACAAGGTGATCGTCACATCGAATTGAACGGAATCTCAATCGGTGGCGGAACTATTAAAATTAAAAGCATTAACGTCAATGGTCAATGTATTCTAATGAACCACGGCTTACCATTATTAGAAATCGATGGACCAACTGACAATGCGACAATCAACCATTTAATCAATGATTTAATCGAACACGGTGCAGACATCAACGAAGAAATCAAAACGATTAATCCAGATGGCTGTTTAATGGCTTTACACTTAAACAAAGCCTTACCAGAAGAAGCACTTAGCGATTTAAGAGAGAAATATAGCGACTTAAACTTTGCATATATAAAATAAAGAGGTGTAATGTATGTTTGATTCAATTAAAGAGATCATAGATTATGCGAATAAACATGATATGAAATTCTCAGAAATTATGATTGAAGAAGAGAAAGAATTAAGTGGGAAATCACGTGATGAAATCCGTGAACAAATGAGACAAAACTTACAAGTAATGCGCGACGCAGTTGAAAAAGGGACAACTGGCGAAGGCGTTAAAAGTGTAACAGGGTATACTGGTCAAGACGCAATTAAAATAAAAAATTATAACGAAAACAACCATGCGCTTTCAGGTAATGAAATGATGAGTGCTGTTATGGGTGCAGTTGCGACAAACGAAGTGAACGCAGCAATGGGTATCATTTGTGCTACTCCAACAGCTGGTTCCTCCGGTACAATTCCAGGTACACTATTCAAATTAGAAAAAACACATGGCTTAACTGAAGATCAAATGGTGGACTTCTTATTCACAGCAGCTATCTTCGGCCGTGTTGTAGCAAACAACGCAAGTGTTGCTGGCGCAACAGGCGGTTGCCAAGCTGAAGTTGGTTCAGCATCAGCTATTGCTGCAGCAGCTGCAGTTGAAACATTCGGCGGTAAACCAGAAGCTTCAGGTCAAGCAATGGCTATCGCAATCAGTAACTTATTAGGTCTAGTTTGTGACCCAGTTGCTGGTTTAGTAGAAATTCCATGTGTAATGCGTAACGCAATCGGTTCAGGTAACGCATTAATCTCAGCTGACTTAGCATTAGCTGGCGTGGAAAGCCGTATCCCAGTAGATGAAGTAATTGAAGCTATGGATAAAGTTGGACGTAACTTACCAGCTGAATTACGTGAAACTGGTCTTGGTGGTTTAGCAGGTACACCGACAGGTGAAGCAATCAAACGTAAAATCTTCGGTGACTCACAAGTTAAATCATAATTGCCTGATGAATATGTAAATTTCATTAAAAGTTAAATTGATAAATTCTAGAAACACGCAACCTGAAAAAGGTTGCGTGTTTTTATTTATAAAAACATAAGTTGTCACAAAATTCAAAATACATATTGCAATTTGTATCTTTTATGGGTAAACTAGTCAAAAGGGGATGATGGGATATGATAACAAGATTACTATACATTTTTATTGCTTTCTTCATTAACTCAGCCATTACGTTTTACCTGACAGATATCGGTACAATGATGAATAGTCTGTTGAAATCAATGTCTATCAGTATGATCATTGTATTCTTATTCTATTACACAAAGTTAATGATGGAGACCAAAGGGGAATAACTAAATAGTACGACTTAAAATGAGATGACTTCGGGGTACATCTCATTTTTATTTTGAATGAAAGGAAGGATTATCATGTCCACATTAGTAATTATTGCACATCCTGATATTCAAGAAGGCGACGTTAATCAAGTATGGAAGAAAACATTAGAAGATCGTTCTGATTTAGTGACGGTACATGACTTGTATCAAACTTATCCAGATGGAAACATTGATGTTGAACATGAGCAAGCGTTATTACAGAAACATGATTATATTATCTTTCAATATCCCATGTTTTGGATGAGTTATCCGCCACTTTTACAGCAATGGTTCGATGAAGTCTATACACATGGTTTTGCGTTTGATGGCGGTGACGCTTTAAAAGGAAAACATTTCGCATTAGCCATTTCATGCGGCCAACCAAAAGCACATTATAAAGAAGATGGACCGATAGGGTATACGATTGACGAAATTTGTAATCCATTAAAAGGTGTTGTTAATTTAATCGGTGGCCATTTCTTTGGCATTCATGCGATTTACCAAACGGATGACATCGATAATTTTGCGACTCTCGCAGAAAATGCTGATGAATATGTGGCATTTGTTGAAAGACTTCAAAAACAGTAACCACAAGCATTTTCCTTTAGACTCCTTGGTAGGTTCACTATACTATAGGTGACTACATAAGATGAGGAGCGAAAATAGTAATGGAACAACAAGCAATACGCGATCAAATTTTACAAGCATTTAATTTTAGACATGCGACAAAACGTTTTAATCCAGACAAAAAAGTGAATGCGGAAGATTTCCATACCATTATTGAAGCTGGGCGTCTTTCACCAAGCTCAATCGGTGCGGAACCGTGGCGCTTTTTAGTCGTTCAAAATGAAGACTTACGTCAAAGATTAAAAAAAGTATCTTGGGGTGCACAAGGCCAATTAGATACAGCCTCACACTTTGTGATTTTACTTGCGCGTAAAAACGTACGTCCGGGTACAGAATATTTAACACATATTATGAAAGAAATAAAAAATGTACCAGATGATGTATTAGAAGATATGAATAAACGTTATGAAATGTTCCAAAATGATAGCTTGGATTTATATGAAAGTGAACGTTCATTATGGGACTGGGCAAGTAAACAAACATACATTGCCTTAGGTAATATGATGTCAGTAGCCGCATTTTTAGGTGTAGACTCTTGTCCAATTGAAGGTTTCAGTATGAAAGAAGTCACACAATTGCTTTCTGATGAAGGAATTATGAATGAAGATGAGTTCTTACCATCCGTTATGGTAGCTTTCGGTTATCGTGCAGAAGATCCGAAACGTGCCAAAACTCGTCAAGCATATGAAGATGTCATTGAATGGCTTGAATAGTTATTTATGAAAGACTTGAGCTTTAACAGCTTGAGTCTTTTTATTTTAATTGTCTGAATCTTGTGTTTTTTACCTTTGTTTCAATGCTATAATATTACCTATATTCTTGATTTATAAAGATGTAATACATATTAAAGGGGAGTTTTAAGATGGTAAGAATAAAAATGTTTGATGTCGCACCTTATGAAATCGACGCAATTAAAAATTGGTCTGCAGAACACCAAGTAGAAGTGGATTATGAAAGCAATCCTTTAACTATGGACAATATTGAACAAGTAAAAGGATATGATGGCTTATCATTATCTCATAATGGACCATTCAATCCTGAGATTTATAGTAAATTAGAAAGCTATGGTATTAAACAAATTGCACAACGCAGTGCTGGATTCGATATGTATGACTTAGAAGAAGCCAAAGCACATAATTTAATCATTACAACAGTACCCAGCTATTCACCAAGTTCTATTGCTGAATATGCAGTCACAGGCGCTTTGTATTTTGTGAGACAGTTGCCACTTATCAAACAACGTATGGAGAATCATAACTTTGTATGGGATGCACCATTGATTTCACGTCCTGTCAAAGATTTAACCGTAGCGATTATCGGTGTAGGACGCATCGGTAGTATTTCAGCGCAATTGTTCTCAAATTTCGGTTGTAAAGTCGTTGGTTACGATATCGAAGATAAGCCGGAATTAGAAAATATTGTTGAATTTAAAGATTCGTTAGAAGAGGCAATCGCACAAGCAGATATCGTTTCACTTCATGTCCCGGGAAATAAAGAGACGTACCATATGTTCAATCAAGCAGCATTTAATCATTTGAAAGATGGTGTGATCTTTGTCAACTGCGCACGTGGTATGGTTGTTGAGACACAAGCTTTGCTAGATGCATTGAATAGTGGTAAAGTAGCGGGTGCTGTTATCGATACGTATGAAAATGAGGCGCAATATTTCCGAAGAGATTTTTCAAATAAAGAGGTTCAAGATGAAACCTTACTAGAGTTGATTGAACGTAATGATGTGTTAGCTTCTCCTCACATCGCATTCTTTACACACGAAGCTGTAAAAAATCTTGCTGAAGGCGGATTGAACAGTACTATGGAAGTGTTAGAAACAGGAGATGCACAAACAAGAGTTAATTAAAATGCTGTTGATAAATAAAAAGATAAAAGAAAGGAGGAAGTGATGAGATGAAAGTGTTTATGCATTTAAGCTGGTTTTTTAAACAAGAGAAGTTGAAGTATATTGGCGGGCTATTAGTATTACTCTTTATCGCATTATTTCAGCTTATTCCGCCGCAAATCATCGGTAAAACGATTGATGCGATTGCAGCTGATCGTTTAACGGGAAGGCAGCTATTTACTTATATGATGATACTTGCTTTTGCGGCAGTGATGATTTATATTCTACGCTACTCTTGGCGTGTTCTGATTTTTGGAACAAGTAATAAGTTAGGGAAGATTTTGCGTAACCGTTTATATGAGAAATATACTTCTATGAGTCCATCTTTCTTCCAAAGACGTCGAACAGGTGACTTGATGGCCCATGCGACCAATGATATTAATGCTGTTCAAGGTGCCGCAGGTCCAGGGGTGTTAATGATTGGCGACTCTTTAATTACAGGAACATCAATTTTAATTACGATGGCACTGACAATCAACTGGAAATTGACGTTGATAATTATGCTGCCTTTACCTATTTTAGTCTTATTAACAAGTTATTATGGTCGTTTGATGAGCAAAGGCTTTAAAAAAGCACAAGCGGCATTCAGTCGTTTAAATGATAAGACACAAGAAAGTATTGCTGGTATTAAAGTTACTAAAACAATGGGTTATGAAAAAAGTGACCAAAAGGACTTTAAAACTATCAGTGATGATGTGGTTCGAAAAAATTTAAAAGTTGCGCAAATTGATGCCTTATTCAGTCCAACGATTATGTTAGTGATTGGTACAAGTTACTTCCTCGCGTTAGTGTTTGGTACATTTATGATTTTCAATCATACAATTACGTTGGGTCAGTTAATTACCGCAACAACGTATCTCGGTATGTTAGTGTGGCCGTTACTTGCGTTAGGTTTCTTCTTTAATATTATTCAAAGAGGTCATGCATCCTATGAAAGAATTAGTGGTATTTTAGACACAGAAAATGAAATAGATTTAACTTATAAAGTAAATGGTTATCCATCAGGACCCATCACTTATCAAATTAAATCTTTTACTTTCCCGGGCAGTGAGCATCCTTCGTTAAGAGATGTACACTTTACTATTGAAGAAGGTATGACTGTCGGTATAGTTGGGCGTACAAGTTCAGGAAAGAGTACGTTATTACGACTGTTAGTACGTGAATTTGATACGCAACGTCCTGAAGATATTACTTATGGCGGTATTCCAATCCGTGATTATGAAATCCAACATTTACGTGCGATGTTTGGTTATGTACCGCAAGACAACTTCTTATTCTCTACAACTATCCGAGAAAATATTGCTTTTGCGGCACCGAATAGTACAAAACAACAAATTCAACAAGCAGCTGAGACCAGCTATGTTCATCATGATATTTTAAATTTCCCTCAAGGGTATGACACGATTGTTGGAGAACGTGGTGTTTCATTATCAGGAGGTCAAAAACAACGTGTTTCTATCGCACGTGCAGTCATTTCGGATCCGCCTGTCTTGATGTTTGATGACTCTTTGTCAGCGGTTGATGCAGATACAGAAGAACATATTCTTAATAATATGAGAGACCAAAGACAAGGCAAAACGAATATTATTACTGCCCATCGTATGAGTGCAGTGAGTCATGCGGATTTAATTATCGTGATGGATGAAGGTACAGTGGCAGAACAAGGGACACATGAACAATTGATGCGCAATCAAGGTTGGTATGCGAAAACTTATCAGTCACAACAATTACGCGACCAATTAACTAAAAAGTTAGATGAAGCGGCACATGAAGAGGAGGGTGATTATCATGGCTAGAAGACAGAAAATGCATGGTGATAATCAGCTCAGTGCGCGTGATCAGTGGCATACATTAATGCGCTTGATGCGTTATACCTTTCCGTTTAAATGGTTGATTTTAGCTGCCTTTGTGATGCTTGGGATTTCCACAGCAGCAGGTGTGGCGGTGCCTTATATTGTGAAAGTGTTTATTGATGATTACTTTACACCAAGACACTTTCCACAACATGAAATCATTTGGATGATTGTTATCTTTATCGGCATTGAATTGATTGGTGCGATAACAACATATATTAACATTTATATGTTCCAAAACTTCGCATTTAAAATTATCCAACAATTACGTATTGATGCGTTTGATAAAATGGGCGAACTCGGCATGAAGTATTTTGATGAGGTGCCAAGTGGAAGTATCGTGTCACGATTAACGAATGACACAGAAGCCATCGTCAACATGTTTGTTGGGGTTTTTTCTTCCTTTATGATGGCATTATTTACAGTCATTTCAAGTTTTATTATGATGTTTATTCTAGATGTCAGACTTGCGTTAATGGCTTTATGTTTTATGCCGATTATTATCATTATTTTAGCTTTATATCGTAAATATGCTTCAATATTCTTTGCGCAAGCACGTCAACGGTTATCTGATTTGAACGCGAAACTTGCCGAATCTATTGAAGGTATCCGTATGATTCAAGTCTTTAACCAAGAACGCAGACTACAAAAAGAATTTGATGAAATTAACGAAGAGCACTATCAATATAACTTGAAAACGATTCGCCTAGATGGTCTATTATTACGTCCAGCCATCGGTATGTTAAGTATCTTTGCGACAGTAATGATACTAAGTTATTTCGGATTATTAAGCTTCTCTTCGACTGTGACGGCAGGGGTTGTTTATGCGTTCGTACAATATATGCAGCGCTTTTTCGAACCTATTAACCAAGTCAGTCAAAATTTGAATATATTCCAACAAGCTATTGTCGCAGCTAACCGTGTCTTTACATTACTAGATAACGACACATTAGAACCTAAACAAAATGAAATCGTTGACCATCATATCACAAAAGGTAAAATTGAATTTAAAGATGTAACCTTCAGTTATGATGGAGAACACAATGTATTAAAACATATTACATTTACTGCTAATCCTGGTGAAACAATAGCGCTTGTAGGCCATACAGGTTCTGGTAAAAGTACGATTATTAATTTATTTATGCGCTTTTATGAATTTCATCAAGGTGAAATATTAATTGATGGTCAATCTATCAAATCAATTCCAAAGCAAGAATTGAAACAAAAAGTAGGACTGGTTCTGCAGGATCCGTTTATCTTCTATGGAACAGTCTTATCTAACATCCGCTTATATCATCCAACAATGACATTCGAACAAGCAAAAGCTGCTGCAGAATTTGTGCATGCTGATCGCTTTATTGAACAACTGCCAGATCAATATGAGCATAAAGTAATAGAGAAGGGTAGTGCATTCTCTAGTGGTGAACGTCAGTTAATCGCATTTGTGAGAACGATGGCAATTGACCCTAAAATTCTTATTTTAGATGAAGCAACTGCTTTTATTGATTCTGAAACAGAAGAACAAATACAAAACTCATTGAAAGATATGCGTAAAGGACGTACAACGCTCGCAATTGCACATCGATTGTCGACGATTCAAGATGCAAATCAAATTTTAGTGTTAAATCAAGGTGCGATAGTCGAACGGGGTACCCATGAAGAATTACTTGCGCAAAAAGGCATTTATTATAATATGTATTTGCTGCAAAATGGATAAAAGAATAAGCGTAACAAAAGAAGCACCTAAAGCCGTTTGAACTTTAGGTGCTTCTCTTTAGTTTATGTAAGTGTTATTCCTTACCAGCTAAGAATAGTTTAAACTCTGGGAATTGTTCAATCACACGTCTTGCGAATGAACAGCTCACAGTGATTTTAAGTTGATTTGCATTCGCGTAATCTACTACTTTTTCAACGAGTTTCGTTCCGATACCTTGGCCGCCTAATTCATCACTGACAGCAGTATGGAAAATATCAATCACATTTTCTTACTCATCTCTGAATTCAATGATGGCGCTCGGTGAACTTTCTTCCCCAATAAAGAACTTATGGTCGCCTTGCTTTAAATCTGTCATAGTCATAATCCCCTTTATCTATTTAATGTTACTCCTATCTAAATGGTACAAAACAAAGCGGGTCAGAAACAAGGGTTATTACAAAAATTATATGTTTTCTTTAATGTAAGCGTTTTCTTTAATTTATAAAT
This sequence comes from Staphylococcus sp. HMSC056G08, assembly GCF_001812305.1. Taxonomy (NCBI): domain Bacteria; kingdom Bacillati; phylum Bacillota; class Bacilli; order Caryophanales; family Staphylococcaceae; genus Staphylococcus; species Staphylococcus sp. HMSC056G08. The sequence continues at coordinate 59,500 of NZ_KV808417.1, read as the reverse complement.
TTACAAAATAATTAGAGTCAAATTAAAAAGAGTACTTTTCTCTTTAATGTTTATATGAATAGTGAACCTAACTGTTTTTTAATTATAAAATATTAGGTTGAAAATTTCAGAATTCTGAGAATCTAAAAGATTTCATGAATACCATTGCAATTTAGTGTATTTAAGGGTATAGTTTAAAACATAATGATTACGATTTGGAGGGACCTTTTAAGATGAAAAAGACACTTTTCATAATATTATCTTTAGTCTTAACAGTTGTATTAGCAGCTTGCGGTAATGGTGACAGCAGCAAAGAGAGCGGTAATAAAGACAGTAAAGATGCTAAGTACAGCGAAAGCAATAAGATGAAAGTTAACACAACTGTATTCGCATTCCAAAGTTTTGCGGATCAAATCGGCGGTAAATATGCAGATGTGAAATCAATTTACCCACCAGGTACAGACTTACATAGTTTTGAACCAACACAAAAAGAAATCATGAACATTTCTAAAGGCGACTTATTTATTTATACAGACAAAGAAATGGACCCAGCAGCGGGTAAAATTGCGAAAACAATTAAAGACAACAAGAAAGTGCTTGAGTTAACAAAAGGCTTAGACAAAAACGCGATTCTTCCTGGTGAAGAACATGAGCATGAACACGAACATGAACATGGTGACCATGAAGAAGGTGAACACCACGAACACGGTGATCATGAAGAACACGGTGAACATGAAGAGCATGGTGATCACGAAGAACACCATCATCACCACGGCAAATACGATCCACATATTTGGTTAGATCCAGTAGCAGATAAAACATTTGCGAAAGAAATCAAAGATGAATTTGTGAAAAAAGACCCTGATCACAAAGATTACTACGAAAAGAACTACAAAAAATTAGTTCAAGACATCTCAGATGTAGATAAAGAATTAAAAGACGTTTCTAAAAACAAAAAACGCGACAAAGTGATTATCTCTCACGATTCATTAGCTTACTTAGCTAAACGTTATGACTTCGAACAAGAAGGTATTAACGGCATGAACAACGATGAACCAACACAAAAAGAATTAATGGCTATCGTTTCTGATATCAAGAAAGAAAAACAACCATATGTATTATACGAACAAAACATCACTTCTAAAGTGACAGATATCATCAGAAAAGAAACTAACACGAAACCATTACCATTCCATAACTTATCAGTTTTAACAAAAGATGAATCAAAAGATAAAGATGTTACTTATCAATCATTAATGAAGAAAAACATCGAGTCACTGAAAAAAGCTTTAGACAACTAATGTGATTAACGTTTATGATACGCATTTCCGGTTAAATCGGAAGTGCGTATTTTTTTTATTTACATGAAACAAAATACTGGTATAAAAATTATACTAGTGTTATAATGAGTTTAACAAAGTAAGTATAATAATTATACTGAATAAAGGAGGTTTCCATATATGGAAAATATTAAACGCATACATCATATTTCAGCAATTGTAGGTGACGCACAAGAGAACTTAGACTTCTATCGTAATGTACTTGGCTTACAATTGATTAAACAAACAGTAAACTTCGATGACCCAGGTGTTTATCACTTATACTTCTCAAGACAAGATGACGACAAACGTATGGTAATGACATTCTTTAACTGGCCAAATCAACATAAAGGTCGAGTGGGAAGCGGACAGGTTGGACGTATCGCATTCAGAATTCCTAAAGGCTCAATGGATGCTTGGGAAGCAAATTTAAATGAACAAGGTATTGAAACTAAAATTTCTGGTTTGTTCGACGAAGCAACATTAGAATTTAATGATGTGCATGGACTAGCTTTAGCATTAGTTGAAGGACAAGAAGAAGCTGAAGATAATGCTATTATAGGTTTCCATGGTACAGAACTATTATCTGCAGATCCAGCAGGTACTCGCAGTACATTAGTTGATGATATGGGATTAAGAGTTGTTAACGAAAACCCTTCTAAAATCCACTTAGAAACAGAGGGCGAAGAAAAACACCAAATCATTATGTCTGCACAACCATTGCCAAAAGGTTTATTCGGTGTAGGTACAGTGCATCATGTGGCTTGGTCTATCCCAACAGAAGCAGAACATTTAGAATGGCAAAAACACATGGAAGACCATGGTTACTTTGTGACAGAAGTTAAAGACCGTAACTACTTCAAAGCGATTTACTTCAAAGAAAAAGGTGACATCGTATTTGAAATGGCGACAGATGGTCCAGGCTTTGCGGTAGATGAGCCGAAAGATCAATTAGGTCAACATCTTCAATTACCGCCACAATACGAAGATAGACGCGAAGCTTTAACGCAAAATCTTAAACCATTGAAATTATAATATCAGTTATATAAAAGAACTCCTGTACTTACTTATTTAGAGTAAGTGACAGGGGTTTTTTCGTTTGAATAATGATAATAACAAGATGAGGAATTATTTTTTAAAGGTTCAAAGTGCCATAAATATTTTAACTTCGAAACATTTGGACATATAAAAGAAAGATTTGGATATTCTATTGTTTTCAGAAAAATGATAACGTTTACATGAATAGAAAATTAATTATTTGAAGGTACAAAGACAACACCAGAAATAACAATCTATAGATAGAGGTGAAAGGATTGGAAAGAAAATTAACGCGCTTTGAAAAGTATGCATTTGGATTCGGAACAGTAGGAAAGGACGCCATTTTTAATATTGTCAGTTTGTTTTTAATGTTCTATATTACGGACATTGTTGGACTCTCACCCGCATTCGTCGGAGTGTTGTTCTTCGCAGCACGTATTTGGGATGCGATTAACGACCCGATTATGGGCATGATTGTTGATAATACACACAACCGCTTCGGCAAATTCAAAACATGGCTCGTTATCGGTACATTAATTAACGCTGTCATCACAGTATTACTCTTCACAAACTTTGATTTCGCAGGCAACGGCATGTACATTTATATCTCAATCATGTACATCATATGGGGTATGACTTATACCATTATGGACATCCCATACTGGTCTTGGTTGCCGAACCTAACAAATAATCCGCGTGAACGTGAAGAAGTTGCGGTAGTGCCACGTTTCTTTGCGAGCTTTGCAGCATTTGTGATCGGAAGCTTCGGTTTAATGTTTATCCATAAATTAGACGATTTCTTAGGTCAACCGTTCAGAGGTGCAGGTATTTTTGCGCTTGCAATCATCTGTAGTATTACATTTATCATTACTATCGGTATTACAGTATTCTTCGTTCATGAAGACACTGAAATTGAAAGACAAAACGCAATTAAAGTCCGTTTTAAAGATATTTGGCGTATTCTCTTTAAAAACAAAGAGTTGCTTGCGGTAATTGGTGTAATCTTAGCATTCAACTTATGTGGACAAATGATTAACGCAATTATCTTGTATTACTTTAAATATGTGGCAGGCGTAGAAAGCTTATTCTCTGTCTTTAACACAATGATTATTATGGAAATGGGATCATTATTGATTTTCCCATACTTAGTTAAGAAAGTCGGACGTAGTGCAGTATTCAACTACGCTGTATTTGGAATTATTATTGGTTTAGTAGTTATCTTGCTTGCAGGCTTTATTGCGCCGCACGCAGCAATCTGGGTAATTATTGGCGGTGCATGTATCCGCTTCGGTACAGGTACACTTGTCGGAATCAACACAGTCGCGTTAGCTGACGTAATCGACTACAGTGAAGTGAAATTCGGTCAACGTAACGAAAGTGTCATCACATCAACACAAACATTCTTAGTAAAATTAGCACAAGCATTTGCGGGATTAAGTGTCGGTGTCGGTTTATCAATGATTGGTTATGTGCCAAATGTTGAACAAACAACAGATACAATCTGGGGTATCAGAATCGGTATGATTGGAGTACCAATCTTCTTTATCATCATTTGTAGTATTTTATATCATAAAGCCTTCAACTTAAAAGGCGATTTCTTACGTGATATTCAACAAACACTTGAATTTAAACGTAAAAGAGAAGGACGTCCGCCGATTCATAAAGAAGAAAAACTGTAACAATACAATAAGCAGTGTTAGAGCTTTCATTCATAACTCTATCCACTGCTTTTGTTTTACAGCAACAAAAAAGTAGCTGCTTGATAGTTTCATTTATTCAGATTGCAATGCTTTTCTGGCCTTATAATTTTTGCGGTATTGCGTAGGTGGACAGTTAAAGTACTTAGAGAAAGCCTTGGAGAAAGCAAGTGACACATCATAATTAAGTTCATCTGCAATGGCTTGCACAGTTTTATTTGTGAATTTCAGCTGTTCAGCCGCAAAAGCCATACGAAGATCGGTGAGATATCTACTTGGTGAAGCGCCAAATTGCTTTTTGAAACGTTTATAGAGCTGACTACGGCTCATGTTTGCGATTTGAGCAGCATTATCAACAGTAGTATCTTTGCTTTTGAAGTTGTCATTGAAATATTCTAAAGCATCTTTTAAATCTGTTGCTTCACGTTGATCAGGAATTACAATTTCTTTTTGGTTTTGTTGTGTTAGGAAATATAACAATTCAAATAGTCTTATCTTTAGTAAGATATCGTGGGTGTCCTCAGGGGTATGGCTGTTTGCCAGAATGCAGATTTTAAAGATTAATTTAAACAGTGTTTCAGTGTTTTGATTTAAGAGGACGAATTCATCTGATAAAGAAGTACGTGTAATAAAGCTGATGGCATGCGTGCCGCTGAAGCCGACCCACATATAATGCCAAGGTGTTTCTCCTGTCGCATGATATTTGACATGCATGCCTTTGAGCAATAAGAAGACATCACCTTTCTTTAAATGGTAAGTCGTATCATTCACAGTAAAGGTGCCGGTTCCTTGTGTCACGATATGCAAGACAGCAGGTTTAGTGACTTCATATTCATAGCCGTTACCTACGTATAAGTTTTCTTTGCCGCATTCATCAACTTGGGCTTCGTAGCTTGTTTTTTTAAGTTTTGTCCAAAAGACTTGCACTTGTCTCACTCTCTTTCTCTCTATGATAGAGCCATTATAACACGTATATTTAACAAAATTATATAATTTTTGAAAAATACTTAGGAGGGTCATACCTTGAAATTAGATTTACACTATAACTTAGAACAATTACATGTTAATACATTACCTTATGCCGCTTATTTTATCCCAAAGCCGCAACAACACAATACTTCTGTAACACAATTATCTGGTGACTGGAACTTCGGTTTCTTCAACAGTGTGGCAGAGTTTGAAGCAAGCCGTCATAAAGCGACACAAACTTTACCGGTACCGTCTGTGTGGAATTTACATGGATTTGACCAAACACAATATGTCAATATTAAATATCCAATCCCATTTGATCCGCCGTATGTACCAGAAGATAATCCATGTGGTTATTATGAACGCAACTTTACCATCGATTCTATCTATGACAATGACCATCAATTTGTGTTGAACTTTGACGGTGTCAGCAGTGCGTATTATGTATGGATCAATAATACATTTGTAGGCTACAGCCAAGTTTCACGCAGTGCGTCACGTTTTGATGTCACATCTTTTGTTCAAGAAGGAGACAATACGATTCAAGTATTAGTCGTTAAATATTCAGATGGTACGTATTTTGAAGATCAAGATATGTTTAGACATTCAGGTATCTTCAGAGATGTGTATATTGTAGAACGTCCTAACAATCGTATTGAAGATTATACGATTCAAACGACAGTCGATACAGCTGTACAAACAGGTGCAGTCCATTTAGATGTGACGCAAGTAAATGGTAAACCTGATTATACAGTAGCGCTGCTTGACCAAGAAGGTGGCGTCATTACTGAACAAAAAGGGACAAATGAAGATGTTTTAGTATTAAATGTAGAAGATGCTGCTTTTTGGAGTGCTGAAACACCTTACCTTTATACGCTAGTCATCACTACTGCGGATGAAGTTATCACTGAACAGGTCGGTTTACGTGAAGTTGAAATTAAAGATCAACAGTTATGGATTAATGGTAAATCTGTGAAATTGCGTGGGGCTAACTATCACGACAGTAACCCGGAAACGGGATATGTCTTAACTGAAGCGCAAATGCATGAAGATTTGACATTAATGAAACAAGCCAACTTTAATGCGATTCGTACAGCACACTATCCGAAAGCGCCTCGCTTCTATGAGTTAGCTGATGAATACGGGTTCTACGTGATGAGTGAAGCGGATCTAGAAACACATGGCGTAGTGCTGTTTTATGGAGATGAAAATACTAAAGACTTTAATATTATCGCTGGTGATCCGCAATACGAAGCACCGATTTTAGATCGGATTGAAGCGTCTATTGTACCGCTGCGCAACTTCTCATCTATTATTATGTGGTCATTAGGTAATGAATCTGGATATGGTGTCAATATTGAGAAAGCAGCTGAACTTGCGAAGGATTTAGATGCAACACGTCCGGTCCATTATGAAAGTGCCTTTTACGCAGAAGGTGGGGAAGATTTCTCTAAACTAGATATGATCAGTCGTATGTATCCGTCACCTGAGGAAATTAAAGAGCGTTATTTAGATAATCAAAATATTACACAACCCTTTATCTTATGCGAGTATGCACATGCGATGGGGAATTCACCAGGCGGTCTTTTAGAATATCATGAATTATTAGAAGCGTATCCAAGCTTTATTGGTGCGTTTGTTTGGGAATGGTGCGACCACGCAGTAAATATCAGTCAAGATGAAGCGCAACCAGTCTTTCGTTATGGCGGAGATTTCGGAGAAGATTTACATGACGGCAACTTCTGTGTAGATGGTATCGTGTCGCCAGATAGAACGCCGCACGAAGGTTATTATGAATTCCAACAAGTGAATCGTCCGGTGATTTTATCTCATTATGATAAACAGACGTTAACGTTTTATAATCGTCTCGATTTTATTGATGCAGATGAAGTCTTGCAATTACGTTTTACGATTACGACATTATCAGGTGAACAATATGAAGAGTATGCAGATTTAACAGGATTTGAACCACATACTGAAATTTCTGTGGAACTGCAGACGTTTATTGATGAAGCGATTTTAAACCAAATCAGTGATATTTTAGTAGAGTATATTTCACTTAAAGATCAAACAATTTTAGGTCATGATCAAATCGTTCAAGAACGTTTGGAATTTGAAACAGTAACAGAGCATGAAGCTGCTTATCAAGTTTCAGTGGATGATACAGCACATACTATTCACATTTCAGGAGAGAATAGTGATTATGCGTTTGATACGCGAACTGCTTCATTAACGCACGTTACACAAGCAGGTAAGCTCGTGCTTCATGAACCTACTGCAATCCGCATTTGGCGTGCACCGACAGATAATGACATTAATATTCGTAAGCAATGGGAAGAAATGGGTTACGAACATGCGCATACGCGTGTATATGATTATTCGATTGTCGAATCTGAAGGCGGCGTAAGTATTCAATTCCAAATCAGTATTGTGCATAAACGTGTGCCGAAAATCTTAACAGGTACTTTAACTTGGTTAGTGCATGCGGATGGTAAGATTGAAGCGGATTTAGAACTTGAGAAGAATGCGCGTAAGCCGTTCTTACCGAGACTTGGCTTAGAATTCAAGTTATCAAATGACTATCAAAAATTAGCATACTATGGTCATGGACCCTTCAGCAGTTATGAAGATAAGCAGCTTGCGAGTCATTTAGGTTACTTTGTTTCTACAGTCAATGATAATTTCTGGCCGCATATCAGACCGCAAGAAGACGGCAGTCACAATAATACAACACATGTGACATTAAACAATACAACAACACAAGTTGCGTTTAACGCTGAAACACCATTCAGTTTCAATGCGAAACCTTATTCAGATGCGCAACTTACAACAGTAGAACATGCGGATCAATTACACTTAGATGGTTACACATATGTTAATATCGATGTCGGTCAAAGTGGTATCGGTACAAACAGTTGTGGACCGGAATTACCAGAACGTTATCGTATGGATGATGCAGAGTATCATTTAAACTTTACATTGGAGTTCAATACATTATCTTAAATCCTAGTACACGAGACAAATCACAAGCTATAAAAATAAGATATAACCACAAAAAAGCAGAAGGTGACGTTTAATCAGTCAACCTTCTGCTTTTCTTTATGGTTATTAATCTGTATAGCGATGAGACATAAGTTCTTTTAAGTTGCGGATTTCTTCTTTGATGAATTGTCCTGTGTTCGTATCGCGGATACGTTTACGTTGAAGTTCTTTATCGACAAGACGTTTTGTAGATAATTCATCTGCACCGTAACGTAATACGTTTTCTTTCGTGTTGAAGTGTTGGTGTGCCACTAGCTGCATACCATAAGAGTTGTACAGTAACGTATAACCCGCAATACCTGTTGTAGATTGATACACTTTAGAGAAGCCGCCATCAATGACGATCATTTTACCGTCGGCTTTAATCGGATCTTCACCATCAATTTCTTTGACTGGTGTATGCCCGTTAATGATATGACCTTGTTCAGGATCTAAATCAAAGTCTTCTAAGAGTTTGCCTACAACTTTAGGGTCTTCACGTAGTGAATAATATGGGTTCTTTTCTTCTTTATGAGTTGCTTTATCTTTAATGAAATAACGTTCGAATGTTGTCATGGCACGTTTTCCGAATAATGAAGAATATTTACCTGTCCATAAATACCAAACTAAGTCAGTTGCTAAATCGTCGGTAATATCTTTATTTCGGAATGCTTTACGCATATACATTTCGAATTGGTCTAATAATGGACGGCCAGCATAGAATGTGCCATCAATTTCCATGCCTTCCATATTGCCATGTTCATCAATCGGGATACAGCCGTGAATTAATAAATTACCGTTGTAAGGTAAGTAAAGTGAACCTTTATCCATTAAGAATGTCATATGACGTTTAAGCTTTTCTGATTCTTGTACAGAAACTAATAATTTATCAATGACCTCTTGTTCTTCTGGTAATAATTTAGCTGGATCTTCTGGATCTACTGTCACGAAACATGTATCTGTTAATTCATGTGTTTGGCCATGTAATGTATACGTTAAGTTATCATAGTCAACATGTTCTAAGACTAAGCGTTCTTCCATTTCGAAAGAAGGACGACGTTTGATAATCGGCATTTCTAATTTGAATTGAATCATCGCAATGGCTTGATGAATTTTAGTGATTTGAAGTTGTTCTTGTTCAGATAAGTTAGAATCAGAACGTAATTTTGGACGGAAAGCTGGGTTATCACCATAGTATTTTTCAGCTAAGTTTAATAATGGGCGTAAGTTGATACCGTAAGCATCTTCAACGATATTCAAGTTATCGTAACGTGCACAAATACGTAAGATGTTAGCTAGACAGACACGAGAACCGGCATAGGCACCAATCCAAATCGCATCGTGGTTGCCCCATTGGATATCAACAGAATGATAGTTGATTAATGTTTCTACAATTTTTTCAGGTTCAGGACCACGGTCATAAATATCACCGACAACATGTAAGTGATCTACGACTAGACGTTGAATTGTGTAAGATAAACCGATAATTAAATCATCTGCTTGTTGAGTTTCGATGATTTGACGCATCAACGTATTGTAGTAAGGTGTTTTATTCTCAAGTTCGTTGGTTTTATAAAGTAACTCTTCGACAATATAAACAAACTTTTTAGGTAATGCTTTACGTAATTTAGAACGTGTATATTTTGAAGCGGAATATTGAACCATTTGAATCATTTGGTCAATACGTGTTTCATACCAACGGTTTAATGGCTCTTTTGTTTCGAAGCTGCTTTTAACCATTCTTAATTTATCTTCTGGATAATAAATTAAAGCAGTGAAATCGCTGATTTCTTGGTTCGACATTTTATCTTTGAAGATGTCGTTGACTTTCGTACGAACATTGCCTGAACCGTTACGTAAGACATGTTGGAAAGATTCATATTCTCCATGTAAGTCACTGACAAAGTGTTCTGTACCTTTTGGTAATTCTAAAATAGATTCTAGACTGATAATTTCTGATGCAAGTTGTTCTTCATGGTTGAATTTCTCTGCAAGTAAATCGAAATACTTATTTTTAAGTTCACGTTCGTTGGTAATCATTTGTGCCTCCTGGGTTTAATAATAGCGCTTACATTTGATTATTGTACTTTTTTAACAATTTTTCAATGGTGACGTTTTAAAAAAACGAAAAAATAATGTGTGGTTGGATTAGAAAGAGGGAGAATAGAGAAATAAACTAAATATTTGAATCAGCTATGTTAAAATAAAAATAACATAAAAATATCAGGAGGTCTTATGACACCATTATTATCAGTACATCATTTAACGAAACAGTTTTCTAATAGCCGCTTCTCCATCAATGATGTCTCCTTTCAAGTTGATCCAGGTGAAATTGTCGCTTTAATCGGCAAAAATGGTTCAGGCAAATCAACGTTAATTCGTATGATTGTGGGAGATTATCCTTTAACTAGCGGAGAAATCTATTTTTTCAGTCAACGTGTCTCACCTGAAGATACAGCTTACAAAAATGACATAAGTGTTGTATTTGATTCCATGAATTTCACTAAAAATATGACCGTTGATAAGTTGAATCGTATGTTTCAAAAGGTGTTCCGCCATTTTGACAGTACTTTGTTTAATGATTATATCCAGCGTTTTGAACTGCCAGAAAAACAGGCAGTTAAATTCTTTTCAAGAGGTATGTCTATGAAACTCTCTATGGCAGTCGCATTGTCACACAAAAGCCGTTTATTGATTTTAGACGAAGCGACAGCAGGATTAGACGCAGCAAGTCGTGATGAGATTCAAGATGAAATTGAAAAGTTCGTACATGATAGCAATCGTGGTGTGTTGATGACATCTCATATTGCGGAAGATATTGACCGCTTAGCGACAAAGTTAGTTTTTCTGAGACATGGCCAAGTTTATACGCAAATTGACAAAGCAGCATTATTCAACAATTATGCACGTTTAACATGTGATGAAACAGAATTTGAAAAACTTGAAGACGAAGATGTGTTGGCAAAAAAACACCACTTAGGTGAAGTTCAAGCGATTGTGTTAAAAAATGAACGTACTTTATCTTTTGATTTAGAACCTATCGAGTATATTGATCAAGTCAACAAAATAATCTTAAGAGGTGAAGACATATGAAGGGTTTAATTTATAGTCAGTATTATTCAACTCAGAAAGCATTGTGGATCTACCTAGGTATCGGTTTATTGTTAGGTATCGGGTTCACAGCTGTGGATTTAGAAGGGTTTCAACCGTTAATCAGTTTAATCATTTTAATGTTTTCTGTTTCAGCTGCGACTGATAATTTGAAAAATGAAGCAGCAGTGGGTTGGTATAAATATGCGATTACATTACCTGTCAGTCGCAAAGAAATTGTACAAGCACATTATGCATATTATTTTCTGTCTGCTGGATTAGGGTTAGCCATTGTTCTGTTTATTTTTGCAGGCAGATATCTATTAGGCTTCGGTACTATTACGGAATCCCTTTCAGCTATCATGTTAGGGATAGGAATTTGTTTGTTAGTGTCATTATTTTATCCGTGTACCTATGTGGTTGGTGCAGATAAATCGAATATAATTCAAATGATTATCACAGGAATTATAGTAGTTACATATCTCGTGTATAACACTGTAACACTTATCATTGGCGGTTATATGTATGGCTCAGGTAATGATGCCATGCAGCATACTGGTTTTGAACTGGGACGCATGTCTATCTTCCTTGTCTTTGCGCTAATACTTGCGCTGTTTGGTTACTTCATAGGTTTGAACAAGTTTAAAAATCAGAATTTCAAAAAAATCAAAATAAATCATAACAAATAGATAAAGCACACTTCATTTTTTTGAAGTGTGCTTTGTTTTCGTATTGTTTAGTTTTGTCTATGACGGCGTTTCGCAATGTAAGGGTAAGCAAAGTATACTAACGCAATTGCGATAATAGCATACATGATATATGAGTATGTATGCATTACATTTAAAATATCGTGCCAGTTATCGCTTAACGATTTACCTAAATAGATTAAACCGAAGTTCCAAATTGTTGTGCCGACTAATGACAATGTCGCAAATGTGACGATGTTCATTTTGTTGACGCCTGCAGGAATAGTAATCAATACACGTAAGACTGGAACGAAGCGACAGATAAAGACTGCGATTGCACCGTATTTTTTAAACCAATTGTTGGCACGTTCAACGTCTTTACCTTTAAGTTTAATCCATTTACCGTATTTGTCTACGAAGCGGTAAAGTTTCTGTTCATTAACTAAGCTACAGATGTAATACAGAATCAATAGCCCCATAAATGAAGCGACTGTTGCGATAATCAATAGCAGCCAAATAGAAATATGTGATTTTGCGGCTAATACACCTGCGAAAGTCAGCACAATTTCTGAAGGCACGAAAGGCAGGATATTCTCAGCAAGAATTAAAATGAAAATTGCGAGATATCCCCAACGCGAAATAAAGTCAGTCAGTATTTGTTCCATGGTAATGCGATGACTCCTTTTTATGTACAAGTTTTATAATGTTTTAATTTTATTTAAAGAACACCTGTGGTTTTGTGTCCAAGCTATATTGTACTAAAAATAGAACCAAATAACATCTATTTATATATCCAGCATAAGCATGTCCAAATTTAAAAATCGTAAAAGTCAGGCGTAATCATGGTTTATTCGAGGTGTTTTATAAATAACAAAATAATATTGTGTCATTCATAGTGTTCAAATTTCTGTAAAAAAGTTATTGTGAACGGTTTCAAATAGTGGTAATATTTACTAGAACAACTTAGGTCATATGATGACCTAATGTATTTTGAACACAGAAAGTTGGGATATCTATGAGTGAAAGAAAGAGTAACGTACGATGGTTCTTCGCATTTGCGTTCTTTATTATTGGGGTTATTGCCTATATGGACAGATCTAACATCTCCTTAATTGCGGCACCAATGATGGAAGATTTACATATGACGAAGGCTCAGTTTGGTTTATTAGCAACATTCTTCTCAGCGGGCTATGCCATGATGCAAGTCCCATCCGGTATTCTTGCGGAAAAATTCGGACCGCGAAAAATGTTGACGATTGCGTTGATTTGGTGGAGTGCATTTACGATTTTAACTGGTTTAGTTAAGAACCACGGTTTATTATATACTGTGCGTTTCTTATTCGGTGTAGGGGAAGCGCCGATGTATCCATCGAACGCAGTATTCAACTCATATTGGTTTACTAAAAATGAAAAAGGGCGTGCATCTAGTGCGTTACTTGCAGGGTCATATTTCGGTCCGGTTATCGCACCGATCGTGACAGTATGGATTGTAAGTTTATTTAACTGGCAAGCCGTATTCTATATCTTCGGGGCAGTTGGTTTTGTGATTGCGTTATTGTGGGTGATTATCGCAAAAGACTTACCTGAACAACATAAAATGGTTAACAATGCTGAAAAACGTTATATCATTCAAGGTCGTGACGTGGTTGATGCAGGTGAAAAACAATCTGCACCATGGAGCGCATTCTTTAAACATTTCAGTTTCTATGCGATTGCAGTTCAATATTTCGTAGTACAATTTATTGTTGGTTTATTCTTAATTTGGTTACCGACTTACGTAATGGAACAATATCATGTTAAATATACAGCATTAGGCTTATTGGCAGGGGTGCCATGGCTTGCGATGTTTATTTGTATCATGATTGCTGGTGCAATTTCAGATAGAATTTTACAAGCTGGCAAATCACGTTTTGTCGCTCGTGGTTCAATTGCGATTGTAGGTATGGTTGTCTTTAGTATTGGTTTATTATTCGCAATCCGCAGTGAAGTATTAGAAGTGAATATCGCTTGGTTAGCAGTATGCTTAAGCGGTATGGGTGTCACTACTGGTATGAGCTGGGCAGCAGCTGCTGACATCGGACGTAACTTCTCAGGTACAGTTTCAGGTTGGATGAACTTATGGGGTAACGTCGGTGCGATGTTAAGTCCATTAATCGCTGGTATTTTAGCTGATTTGATCGGTTGGACTTGGACATTACAATCATTAATTATTTTGGTTGCGATAGCTATATTAATGTGGTTCTTCGTTAAACCAGATAGTCCGCTTGTAGTCAATCGTTCTAAAATGTAAGCACAAGTATAAAATAAGATAGTAAATACAGGTCATGTTACGATGAATGAGAGAAAGGGTCTTATCAAGCGTAGCATGACCTTTTAATTTTATTATGGTTCGTTGAATTATTTTAGGGGAAAGAAAGTACTGGTAAAATATAGAAATTGGAGAGGGAAAATATGATTACAGTAATTGTTAAAACAAAAGTCAACGATATGAATTATGATAAATATACACAATTAATGGGACAATTAGTCGCAGCATCACAAGCTGAAGCATCAAATATCAGCTATGAACATTATGAAAATGCGAATATCCCAAATGCCTTTGCGATTATTGAACAATGGAGTTGTGAAGAAGGCTTTGAAAATCATAAGAAATCTGATCATTTCCAAGTGTATTGGCAAGAAATCGTACAACTTTGTCTAGATGAGCCAGAAATTATTGTCTTTGATAACCAAGAAACACTCACAGAAAATTAAGCAACAAATAAGGCAGGGCATGACTTTAGTGCTATAATAGGACATAAATAGACAAAGACATAAAGATGTCTGTCATGTCAAATCAGTAAGGAGAATGAAGAGTATGATTTACCAACATGGAACTTTGGCGACGTTAATGGCTGGAATGCTTCAAGGCACAGTATCTGTAGATGAGATGCTTGAACAAGGAGATATGGGCATCGGTACATTGACAGGTTGCGACGGTGAAGTCATTTTTATTAACGGTAACGCTTATCACGCAGATGAATACGGCGGTTTCAGACACTTAGACGGTCATGAGATGTTGCCGTTTGCGACCATTACGAAATTTGACCCTACACAGGCATTTGAAGTGTTGAATGTTACAACTCAAGATGAATTGTACGATCAAATTATGGAACGCATGAAGAGCCGCAACTTATTCTCAGCAATCCGTATCACAGGCAGTTTCAATCATGTCCATGTACGTATGATGCCGAAACAAGAGCCGCCATATACGCGATTAATGGAATCAGTGAATCGCCAACCAGAACACCATTATGATTATTTAAATGGTACAATTGTCGGTTTCTTCACACCTGAACTGTTCCATGGTGTTGGTTCAGCAGGTTTCCATTTACATTTCGTGGACCAAGACCGTACAGTAGGCGGCCATATTTTAGGCTTTGAATTAGAACGAGGCAGTGTAGAAATTTCTGATGCAGAAACGTTCGAGCAACACTTCCCAACTAAAGATGAAGCATTCTTAGAAGCAGATATTGATTACGAAAATATCGATGAAGAAATCAGAATGGCAGAATAAGCGAAACAACATCCTAACGTCAGGATATAATACGCGGGTATTATGTTCTGGCGTTTTTTATTTTCATATAGGACATGACCATCTGATAAATTAAAAGATAGATGACTTTAATATTTGAAAGGAGAAATCGTATGGCGCACTATATCAAGTCGCTATTTAAATTTAATAAACACAATGTGAATTACAGTAAAGGAATAAGACAAGGCTTATTGATGCTGACACCGTTACTGTTAGGATATCTGTTAGGTTACTTCCAATTTGGTTTATTAATAGCGACAGGGACATTGGCTAACATTTATGTCTTTGGCGGATCTGATAAATCTAAATTACGTATTTTATGGTGGTGTGCTGTCGGGTTTGCGTTATGTATTACATTTGGAACACTGACAGTTGCAACACCGTTGCTGTTTGGAATATTGTTGCTGCTTGTTACTGTTGTAGCATACTACATATTCAGTGCTTTAGAAATTCCTGGTCCTTCAGCAACTTTCTTCATTGTAACGTTTGCGTTACCGATTAACATGCCGATTGCGCCGGAACAAGCATTGACACGTGGCGTTTTTGTATTTATCGGCGGTATCTTTGCGTTAGCAGTTGTAGCAATACTGTTAAAATTACAAGAGAAAAATACACAAGAGCGTGCCATTGAAGCGGAGTATCAAAGCTTATTAAAACTTGTTAAAGAATACGCAGACAGTGAGAAATTCAAGAAAAATACTGAGCAGTTGGTCAATCAGTTTAAATCTACAGATAAACAGCTGATTACTTCTTTTACTTCTAATAAGAAACAATCTGAACAATTACATCGTTTATATTTACTGCATAATAACGCAGAAGGTATCTTTGCTGAATTGTTAGAGTTGAAGACTAAAGAAGTCGAAACATTACCAGATGTTTTAATTGAAATGATGCAGTATATTGAACGAAGTGTTTCTTCAAGGTTAGAAGAACAAGAAATCATGCAGTGGAGAGAAAAAATAGAGCTGCCGGTTAGCTTTCAACGTTTAGAAAAACAGATTTATCGTACAGATGAAATCTTACATAGTCCGACAGGCCAAATTGAATACGAAGCGAATCTAAGACAACCATTATACGGACAACAGTTAAAATATAACTTAACATTAGATTCACTCGTATTAATGAATACTTTACGTTACAGCATGATTATGGGTGCCGCCATCTTTATCGCGTTGATGTTTGATTTTGATAAAGCGTATTGGATTCCATTGACGGCACATACGATACTGATTGGAACGAATACGATTCATAGTATGGAACGTGCCGTTGCCAGAACAATTGGTACGTTTATCGGGGTCTTCTTATTGACCGTTATTTTATCCCTTCACCCGCATATGATTGTTAGTATTATTGTACTTGCGTTAAGTGCGACGATTACTGAAGTTATTATCGGTGCGAATTATGCGATAGCGATGATTTTCATTACAACGCAAGTCATTATGTTGAACGGCCTTGCATCAGGCAAGTTATCTATTTTAATTGCTTTACCAAGGGTTGTAGATGTAGTTATCGGTGTGATTATCGCAGTCATCGGTCTCTTAATACTCGGCAGAAAAAATGCATCGCAAACATTACCAGATGCGATTGCTGAAGTGGTTCGTTATGAAATGTCTTTCTTCTATTATGTCTTCTCAAGAAATGAACATTTAGCAAAACAAGCACCGAAGTTCAATGAATTAAAATTACGTATCAAACTAAGCAATATGAATAGTATGTACCAAAACGCACATGGTGAGTTATTTGCGGATAGTACAAAAATCAGTGCGTATTATCCAATTATCTTTGCGTTAGAAGAAATCAGCTTTATGTTATCAAGAGCGCAAAACAATCCAAAACCGCAAACGATTGATGATGTCGTTATGGGTCAGTATTTAATTGCGTTTGAAGGTATCGCGACGCACTTTGAACAACATGTACCGCTTTATCAAGGTACAGGCTTACCTTCTTTACCGCAATATACGAATATTCGCACTGCGCTGTTGAATATCCAACAATATGCACGTTTAAGAAATTCAGACAAGATTGGAGATCCTCAATAAGTGGTATAGCAATATTAAGTGATATTGAAGAGGAGGGCGTTATATGCCTTGGACATTAGATGACTATCCAAATACTTGGAAGAACTTAGATAAGTTAGAACGCAAGAAAGCGATTGATATCGGTAATGCGATGTTAAAAGATGGTTATGACGAAGGTACATTGATTCCGATTGCGACAAAACAAGCTGAAGAATGGTATAAAAATGCGTCGAAAGAAGAACTTGATGAGTTAAAAAATAAAAATATTACAAGTCATCAAAAAGATAAAGACGCACGTCCGGAATTAAATGAAAATGATGTCGAAGTCTATAAAGAAGATAACGAGTGGAAAGTCAGAACGCATGGTGCGAAACAAGCTGCAGATAGTTATGATAAGAAAGAAGAAGCGGTTAAACGTGCCAATGAAATCGCAGATAACCGTGGCACAAAAGTACATGTTAAATCTTAAATTAAGTGCACGATAATGATTATTTAAAACAGGACTTGGGTATTTTAAAAGTACCGATTCACAGTATGCAATATAATAAGAAACTGAGCGCGTTGCATTGTGAATCAAGGGAGCAACAGATACGTTATTATAGAAGAAAGCCTCTTAACAAATTGCGTTAAGAGGCTTTCGTTTGTCTAATATACTGTTGTTTATGCTTGTGTGATTTGCCATCCATAAGGTTCTGGTAGTTGAGACCAATCTTGATCGTATTCTTCTGTTGTTAGTAAGCATTCATCTAATGATTTTGTTAATACTTCTTGGTCTAAGTCTGTACCGATAATCACAAATTGTGTATGGCGGTCGCCAAACTCAGGATCCCAGTTTTCACGCACATCTTCACGTTCATGCAAGATTTCACGTTGTTGTGCTTCAGACATTGCCGCAACCCAGAAAGTAACAGGATGGATAGAGACTGAAGAACCTGCTTGTGACATTAAGCACGCCACATGATTATATTGTGCTAACCAAACAATACCTTTAGCACGTACAATTGTATTCGGCATATTTTCTAACCACTTATGGAAACGTTCTGCGTGGAATGGCATTCGACGTTCATATACAAATGAAGCAATACCGTATTCTTCTGTTTCTGGAGTATGTGTCGCATGACCGCCTTCTGTTAATTCTTGAAGCCAGCCTGCAGAGTTTGATGCAGCTTCAAAGTCGAATAAGCCAGTGTTTAACACATCGCTCAGTTCAACTACTGAATTTTGTGTACGGATGAATTTCGCAGTTGGTTGTAATTTGCGTAAAATACCTTCTAGTTTGTTTAATTCTTCTTCTGAAACTAAGTCTGTTTTGTTTAAGACTAAAACGTCACAGAATTCGACTTGGTCAATTAATAAATCAGCAATAGTACGTTCATCTTCTTCACTTGTACCTTGATCGCGGTCAACTAATAAATCTTCTGATTTGATGTCGTTGATGAAGCGGTTCGCATCAACAACAGTAACCATTGTGTCTAAACGGCAGATGCTTGTTAAATCGATACCAAGTTCTTCATCGATATATGAGAATGTTTGTGCGACAGGTACAGGTTCAGAAATTCCTGTTGATTCAATCACGATTTGATCAATGCCGCCACGTTTAACAATATTTTCAACTTCTTTTAATAAGTCTTCACGTAATGTACAGCAGATACAACCGTTAGAAAGTTCCACTAATTTTTCATCAGTACGTGAAATGCCCCCGCCTTCAATTACTAAGTCTTTATCAATATTCACTTCACTCATGTCATTAACAATGACCGCAATGCGTAAGCCTTCTCTATTTTGTAAGATATGGTTTAATAAAGTTGTTTTACCTGAACCAAGGTACCCACTCAGTACCGTTACTGGTATTTTAGCCATAAATAAATCCTCCTATTTATATATACACGCGTTTAATCGTAATTATTACGATTTATATTGTATAGAAAAAAAGAACGGTGCGCAAGGTGATGAACCTAAACTATGAATGTTTAAAAATAAAGAATTGTCTATTAAATATGCAGAGACTCGTTTTGTATCTTTTGAAAATTTATGCGCAAATATTCGTTTGTGAATTACAAATAATTAATTTTAACTACAAACTTCGTTATAATAAAGATGTCTGAAGAACGGGGGATTATTATGTATGTAGAGAGAAGAGAAACACTTAACCTTAATGCGCTTAAGGAAGATTTAAAACGTAATATCACAAAGTTTCAAGAACAAAATTATCGAATTGAAGAGCTCGTGGACTTTGTGAGCTTACATCATTTGTATGCATCAGCGTTAGAAGAAGTCAGTACGAAGTTGAGTATTTTAGATAATGACTTCCAAATCTTATATGAACATAATCCAATTCATCATATGGAACGACGTGTTAAAGAAATCAGCAGTTTAGTACGTAAGCTGGAAACAAGGGGATTGCCAGTAACGACTGACTCTGCACGTCAAAATATTACAGATATCGCTGGAATTCGTGTGGTATGTAATTATTTGGAAGATATTGAAGTCGTAGCTTCTTTATTATTAAGACAAGCTGATGTTAAATTATTAAAACGTAAAGATTATATAGAAAATCCTAAAGAGAATGGCTATCGCAGTTTACATCTTGTAGTATCAATACCGGTGTTCTTAACAGATACGGTTGAGTATGTACCAGTCGAAATTCAAATCCGTACGATTGGTATGGATATGTGGGCCAGCCTTGAACATAAATTACGTTATAAAAATGCGACAAATACAGAAGTTTATAAAGATACATTAAAAGAATGTGCTAAAGAGATCGAAACAGTAGAGTATAAGTTGCAGAAAATGCATGGAGACATTTTAAAACAGGTCAGCCATGAAGATTAATCGGAAAGAAGTTGAGTCTATGAAGATTCAACTTCTTTTTTTATGAAAAAATCAATGTAATGTACACAGAGGTACTCAGATGGTTGGTAAATTAGTTATTTGGTATATTTAACCGAAAAAATCCAAAAAAACTTAAAAAAACTTTGAAAAATGCATATTTAGTACTTGATTTATGCATAAATATGCGTTATAATTACATATGTAAGGTTGATAGAGGCGATAACTAAAGGAATTAAGTTATTTGACTTTAATTGACCAAATAATAATTATACAAATTTTAACTTGAAAACAAGACATGAAATTGCAAGGACACAATAGATAATGTAGAAGTAGAGAAATAAAAAGAACATGTAATATTAAAGTGTTTTGAATCTTTGACAAGGTGGGTATATTTGAAATGTAAGAAGTAGTTTATCTTGTCAACTAATTGAATATCCGAATTTAAAGCACTTATCTGTTAATAATATGACTCGCACAGCGAAAAAGTATTGTGTACTTGCCACAGGAAATAACATAAATGGAAGTGTAAAACAGTTATTTTAAGTCAGACAGAGATTCTTAAAATAATGGAATTTTACCAATTAACGGAGGTTATGAATATATGAATAACGGATTTTTCGGAAATGAATTTGACTCAATTTTTAGAAGAATGATGCAAGATATGCAAAATGCAGATGGAAATAAAAAATATTATATTAATGGTCGTGAAGTATCACCTGAACAATTACAAGCATTACAACAACATCAAGGTGGTCACCCTTCACAACAAGTACAAAGTGCACAACCAGGACAAGCTGGCGGTGGACAA
Source organism: Staphylococcus sp. HMSC056G08 (assembly GCF_001812305.1). Classification (NCBI taxonomy): domain Bacteria; kingdom Bacillati; phylum Bacillota; class Bacilli; order Caryophanales; family Staphylococcaceae; genus Staphylococcus; species Staphylococcus sp. HMSC056G08. Next base: position 38,469 of record NZ_KV808417.1, on the reverse strand, counting down.
GGCGGCGAAGACTATTTAGAAAAAGTAGGCCGTAACTTAACTGAAGAAGCAAGACAAGGCTTATTAGATCCAGTAATCGGACGTGACAAAGAAGTTCAAGATACTGCAGAAGTATTAAGCCGTCGTAATAAAAACAACCCAATCTTAGTCGGTGAAGCTGGTGTAGGTAAATCAGCAATCGTTGAAGGATTGGCACAAGCAATTGTGAAAGGTAATGTACCAGCAGCAATTAAAGATAAAGAAATCATCTCAGTAAACATTTCTTCATTAGAAGCAGGTACTCAATACCGTGGTGCTTTCGAAGAAAACATCCAACAATTGCTAGACAGCGTTAAAGAACGAAAAAATGTCATCTTATTCTTTGACGAAATTCACCAAATCATCGGATCAGGTTCTACTGGCGGAGATTCAGGCAGCAAAGGCTTATCTGATATTATCAAACCAGCATTGAGCCGTGGTGAAATTTCAGTTATCGGTGCAACTACTCAAGACGAATATAGAAACAACATCTTGAAAGACCCAGCTTTAGCACGTCGTTTCAACGAAGTAGTTGTTAAAGAACCATCAGCACAAGATACAATCAAAATCTTAGAAGGTGTTCGTGAAAAATTCGAAGAACACCACAATGTAACATTACCTGATGATGTATTGAAAGCTTGTGTAGACTTATCTATCCAATACGTGCCACAACGTTTATTACCGGATAAAGCATTAGATATCTTAGATATCACAGCTGCACATTTAGCTGCACAAAATCCTGTAGTAGACAAAGTGGAAGTTGAAAAAGAAATTAAAGAATTAGAAGATAAAAAATCTAAAGCAGTCAGCGAAGAAGCTTATTCTGATGCAGACAAATATCAAAAAGAAATCAAAGAATTACAAGACAGACTTGAATCAGGTCACGGTGAAGGTTCAACAGCAACTGTTCAAGATGTAGCAGACACTGTAGAACGTATGACTGGTATTCCAGTATCACAAATGGACGACAATGATATTGCTCGTTTGAAAAACATTTCTAAACGACTAAAAAGCAAAATCATTGGTCAAGATAAAGCAGTAGATATGGTAGCTCGTGCCATCCGTCGTAACCGTGCAGGTTTCGATGAAGGTAACAGACCAATCGGCAGCTTCTTATTCGTAGGTCCTACTGGTGTAGGTAAAACTGAATTAGCAAAACAATTATCAATCGACTTATTCGGTAATAAAGAAGCGCTTATTAAATTAGACATGAGTGAATACATGGACCGTACAGCTGTATCTAAATTGATTGGTACATCTGCTGGTTATGTAGGTTATGATGATAACTCTAATACTTTAACTGAAAAAGTTAGACGTAACCCTTACTCAGTCATCTTATTCGATGAAATCGAAAAAGCGAACCCACAAATCTTAACTTTATTACTACAAGTAATGGATGACGGTAACTTAACAGACGGTCAAGGTAATGTCGTAAACTTCAAAAATACAATCATCATCTGTACTTCAAACGCAGGTTTCGGTGATGAAGATGAAAAAGATCGCGAAGCATTAATGGACGACCTTAAAAAATTCTTCCGTCCAGAATTCCTTAACCGCTTCAACGGTATCGTAGAATTCGTTCATTTAGACAAAGATGCATTACAAGATATCATCAACTTATTATTAGATGATGTTGCTGATACACTTGATAAAAAAGGTATCTCACTTGAAGTAAGCCAAGATGCTAAAGATTGGTTAATTGATCAAGGTTACGATGCAGAACTTGGTGCACGTCCATTACGTCGTGTGGTTGAAAGAGAAATTCGTGACCGTATCACAGACTACTACCTAGAACACACAGATGTGAAAGACATCGAAGTAACACTTGATGGCGATGACATCTTAATCAACGGTGAAAAAGTAGATTCTCTATAATCCACCACGATTGAATAATTAAATCACATTTAAATTTCACGCTCTCATCTATAGAAATATGGATGAGGGCTTTTTTATTACTTTCTTGTAAGCGATTGCAATCTTCGAAACTTTGTATTAATATACTTGTATACAAGTATGTAGAACGAAAAGAGGTGCGTGATGGAAAAACAATATCCGAAACAATGGTTAGCGAATATGACAACAGGGGAAACAGTTGCGGCTGAGTTACGTTTGAAGATTATCAATGGTGAATTGACATCAGACGATGCCTTGACTGAAAATCAAGTCGCTAAACAATTCAATGTCAGTCGTTCTCCTGTGCGTGATGCGTTTAAATTATTGAAACAAGATCAATTGATTCGTTTAGAACGTATGGGGGCAGATGTCTTAACGTTTGGAGAAGCTGAACGTCGTGAAGTGTATGATTTACGCATTATGATGGAATCTTTTGCGTTTGCGCGTATTAAAGATGAAGAACGTGCAGCGTTAGCTAAAACTATGCGTAAGCATTTAGAGATGATGAAAGTAGCGGTACAGTTTGAAGATGCAGAATCTTTTACTGAACATGATATTTTGTTCCATGAAGTGTTAATTCATGCGACGAAGCACCGTTATTTACTCAGCAGCTGGAATAATATTAAACCTATTTTATTGTGTTTAATCTTGTTATCGATGCGAGATAGAATGCAGACGGACCCTGATGATTTTGAAAGAATTCATGCCAACCACGAAGTATACGCACAAGCCGTTGAACATAACGATACGACATTATTACGCGATGCATTCCATCGTAATTTTGATGATGTCGGAGATTATATCAGCGCATTATTTTTAGAGAAGAAATAAGGAGGTCAAACCATGCAGTATATGATTGGAGTCGATATTGGCACAACGAGTACGAAAGCTGTTCTTTATGATGAAAATGGTCAATATTTGTTAAAACATAATATTGGTTACGACATGCAGACACCAGATGTCGATACCTCTGAAGAAAATCCAGATGAAATTTTTGATGCCGTTTTAATGACGATTAAAGCAGTCATACGAGAAGGCAAAGTAGGACCAGATGATGTGAAGTTAATCGCATTCAGTGCACAAATGCATAGTTTAATTGCGATGGGCAACGAACAAAAACCATTAACACAAAGTATTACTTGGGCCGATAACCGCGCAAGTCGACATGCTGAAGAAATTCGTCAACAACATCACGGACACGAAATCTATAAACGTACAGGGACACCGATTCATCCAATGTCGCCGTTATCTAAAATCTATTGGTTGAAAGATGAGCATCCAGAGATTTATCAACAAGCGACAAAATATATTGATATTAAAAGTTATGTCTTATATCAACTTTATGGACGCTATGTGATGGATCATTCTATCGCTTCAGCAACAGGTATGATGGACCTTGAAACATTGACATGGGATAAACCAGCATTAGATTTGCTTGGGATTACACCAGAACAATTACCAGAACTTGTGCCGACAACATATATCTTAAAAGGAATGAAACAACGCTATGCGACACTATTAGGTCTAAACAAAGAAACACCTGTAGTTATCGGCGCAAGTGATGGCGTATTGTCAAACTTAGGTGTGAACAGTTTCAAGAAAGGCGAAGTAGCGGTTACTATCGGTACATCAGGTGCGATTCGTACTGTGATTGATCATCCAAGAACAGATGAGAAAGAACGTATTTTCTGTTATGTCTTAGATGAAGGACAGTATGTGATTGGCGGTCCAGTAAATAATGGCGGTATTATTTTACGTTGGTTGCGTGATGAATTGCTTGCGAGTGAGGTAGAAACAGCGAAACGTCTTGGTGTCGATCCTTATGATGTTTTGACAAAAATCGCAAGCCGTGTAGAACCAGGTGCGAAAGGTCTGATTTTCCATCCTTATCTTGCGGGTGAACGTGCACCTTTATGGAATGCGGATGCAAGAGGTTCGTACTTTGGTTTAACGTTATCACACCAAAAAGAACATATGATTCGTGCAGCGCTTGAAGGTATTTTATACAATCTGTATACCGTTTATCTTGCGTTAATTGAGATGATGGGTGAAACACCAACGGCCATTAAGGCAACAGGTGGTTTTGCGAAAAGTGAAATGTGGCGCCAAATGATGTCGGATATTTTTGACACGGATTTAATTGTACCTGAAAGTTATGAGAGCTCTTCTCTTGGTGCGTGTGTTCTAGGACTGAAAGCATTAGGAGAAATTGAAGACTTTTCAATTATCGAAGACATGGTCGGAACAACACATGCACATCAACCGAACCAAGAAGCGGTAGAGATTTATCAGCAATTGATTAGTATTTATATTGATTTGAGTCGTAGTTTGGCTTCGCAATATCGTAAGATCGCAGATTTCCAAAGAAAACATTTATAAAAACAAAAAGCCATGAGCCACTGAGAAAAAGCAGTTGAAGTGTCTACCCATAATTATTAAGCACTTCGGCTTTTTCTTTGACTACTGATGTAAACGCTGTCAGTATAGGTGCTCATGAGGAAAGCGAGGAAAAGTTATGTTTACAGAAATTTGGCCGTTAATCACGGTGGTCATTGGTATTTTAATTTTATTAGCACTCATTATTGTATTGAAGTTGAACACATTTATTTCCTTAATTATTACATCAATGGTCACTGCGTTGATGTTAGGTATGCCGTTAGATAAAGTCGTTGAAACCGTCGAAAAAGGTATGGGCAGCACGCTCGGACATATCGCAATTATCTTCGGTTTAGGTGCAATCTTAGGTAAGTTGCTCTCTGATGGTGGCGGTGCAACACGTATCGCAGATACCTTAATTGATAAATTTGGAGAGAAACATGTCCAATGGGCAATGGTTGTCGCTGCCTTTGTGATCGGGATTGCGTTGTTCTTCGAAGTTGGACTTGTACTATTAATTCCTTTAGTCTTTACTCTAGCAAAACGTACGAAAGTATCTCCACTTAAAATAGGATTGCCGATGATTACAGCGTTATCTGTAACGCATGGCTTCTTGCCACCACACCCTGGTCCAGTCGTTATCGCGAAAGAATTACATGCTTCATTAGGTGAAGTATTATTATATGGTTTCATTATCGCGATTCCAGTTACGATTATTGCAGGTCCGGTATTCGGTAAAATTGCACAAAAATTAACACCGACTGCTTATACAAGAGAAGGTGACATTTCATCATTAGGTGCACAAAAAGAATTTAAAGACTCAGAGATGCCGGGCTTTGGTGTCAGTGTGTTAACTGCGACACTTCCTGTTATTTTGATGTTAATCGCTACAGTTGTTCAATTGATTACAGGGAATGTAGACAATTCTAAAAATGCATTTATCGGTATTATCAACTTTATCGGTACAGCTGATACAGCGATGTTGATCGCGGTACTCTTTGCGATGGTTACAATGGGTATCCGACAAGGCCGCAACAACAAAGCGATTATGCAGTCTGTAACAGATGCGATTTATCCGATCGGTATGATGATCTTGATTATCGGTGGCGGCGGTACGTTTAAACAAGTACTGATTGATGGCGGTGTCGGTGATACAATTGCGAAGATGTTCGAAGGCTCAACGATGTCTCCGATTTTACTGGCATGGATTGTTGCGGCAGTTCTACGTCTTGCGTTAGGTTCTGCGACAGTTGCGGCAATTTCAACAACAGGTATTGTATTACCGTTACTTCAAGCCAGTGATGTCAATGTCGCATTAGTTGTGCTTGCGATTGGTGCCGGCAGTGTAATTTTATCTCACGTTAACGATGCAGGATTCTGGATGTTTAAAGAGTACTTCGGCTTAACAATTAAAGAAACATTCTTAACTTGGTCATTACTTGAAACGATTATTTCTGTTTCAGGACTTATCTTTATTTTATTCTTAAGTTTATTTGTATAGATTTAGAACGCACGTGTCTTTCATTAGATGCGTGCTTTTTTGTTATAGTAAAGATGAAGAGGTGAAGACCATGACACGCATTGTGATAATAGAAGATATTTCGCTTACCGCAAAATACATATTAGAGACTTTGAATCCGGTACACTATGAAATTGTTGTTGTATATGACTCAAATCGAGAACCTGATCAATACCCAGGTATAATTTATCAACCAATGGATTATTTAGACTTAGCACATTGGCAGAAATACATAGAAAAAGAAGATATCGTGCTGATGAATGCATTGCCTGAAATGTTTGGAGATGGTTTGTGGCATGGTAAGCCTCATGTCCTACGTCAATTGATTAAAGATTATGTATGTGCGGCTGGACCACTTGAAGTGATTGAGTATCATGACATCATCGCATATCAAAAAGTGAAGACGAAGCAAGCTGCGTCACTTCAACAAATGTCGGTATCTCAAGACTATACAGCTCATCAAAGTATTACTGCTTATACGCATTACTTAAAGAAAATGTCTTTAGGTCTTATTCAAGTGAAAGGACAACCTGAACGCTTTGATATTCACTTACTCAATATGAAACGTCCTTTGATTGCGATGAATCAAGTGCCATTAACGCATGGTGTCAAACTTACGCTTCAAGCAAACAGCTTGTTGTATCAACCTAAAAGTAACGCCTCAGTTTTTTATTTTATTCAAAAGCAACAATCGCTATATACCTGTTTAACGCATTTTACGCCGCATTTACCTTGGCGCATTTATCAATCTACACAAGCAGTGATACATGAATGGGTGATGCGAGGATTTCGCAGTTATTTAAGACGCTTAAATCAGGGTAACGAGAAGTGAAACAAACATAAAACAAACAATCACATTTAGAAAGGAAGAGGAACATGGAACGTCGCTTATTTGAGTTGTTGAAATGGTTAGTGGAACATCCTACAGAAAGTCCGCCAGCACGTAATACAGATCCGTTGCAAATAGAAATACAAAATTACTTAGAAGGATTAGGCTTTGAAGTCAAACGTGAACCTTTATATGAGAATGACAGTATAGTGGTTGGTGTATTAGCGGGTGAAAATAAGGATGCACCGAAGTTGATATTAAACGGTCATGTAGATGTCGCAAATGTAGAAGATCCTAAACATTGGCAATATCCGCCATTTAAATTAACTGAAGTAGATGATGCAGTGTATGGTCGAGGTGTCAGTGATATGAAAGGCGGCATGGCTTCGCTCTTTTATGTCTTAGAACAACTGCATGCACAAGGATTAAAACCAGAAGGTGACATCATTGTACAATCGGTTGTGGAAGAAGAAGTCGGAGAAGCAGGTACTAAGACGGCATGTGAATTAAGTCCTAAAGCTGACTTGGCATTAGTATTAGATACAAGTGATGCACAAGCGTTAGGGCAAGGTGGTGTGATTACCGGCTGGATTACAATACAAAGTAAAACGACAATTCATGATGGTGCACGCAGCCAAATGGTACATGCAGGCGGTGGCCTACATGGAGCGAGTGCGATTGAAAAGATGGCTAAAATCATTACAGCGTTAAAAGAACTAGAACAACATTGGGCAGTTATGAAATATTATCCAGATATGCCTGCAGGTGCTAATACGATTAATCCAGCGGTTATTGAAGGCGGTCGAAATCCTGCCTTTATCGCAGATACTTGTCGTTTATGGATCACAGTTCATTTCTTACCGGATGAAGATTATCATGAAGTGATTAAAGAAATTGAAGCGTATTTAAATCGTGTGGCTGAAGCGGATGTCTGGTTAAAAGATAATCCACTTCAATTTGAATGGGGCGGTACTTCTATGATTGAAGACCAAGGTGAAATCTTCCCAAGCTTCACACTGCCAGTAGAACATGAAGGTTTCAAAACCTTAGCAAAAGCCCATGAAACCATTCATCACACACCGCTTGAGACAGGTATGTCCACAACAGTGACAGATGGTGGTTGGCTAGATGATTACGGTATTCCGACGATATTGTATGGCCCGGGATTATTAACAGAAGCACATAGTGTGGATGAGAAAATCAATAAACGAGATTTAACGGAGTATAGTGCGGTATTATTGGAATTCTTAAAAGATTGGTATCAACATCCTCAGTCAGCATCAACCATGAAAAAGCAGTAGGCAGAAGAAAATGGAAAATAGAAATGAATAAATGAAAAGACCCGCGGCTTGCGGGTCTTTGCTTATTTCTCACACTTTATTGATATGAGACTTATCTTAAGATTTAAATGTATTTTTTAAACGTGAAATCCAATTACGTCTTGGTTGAGACGTACCCTTGGGACGCGCCTCAGTAAATGGTGTTTTGTGTTTGATAGCTTTTGCTAATTCAACTGCTTGATGCATCAAGTAAAGTTGTGAATTTAAAGGCAGTTGATTGTTGTTAACGTAATGGTAGACGCCATTCTTATCTTGATAACGACCTTTTTGGTTATCAGATAATTGTAAGTTCACAAAGTTTAATAAGCGTTCTCTGATTTTCGCATCATGAACAGGGAATAAAATTTCTACACGTTTAATCATGTTACGTGTCATCGCATCTGCAGATGATAAATAGATTTTTTCATCTCCATTGTTATGGAAGTAGTAGATACGAGAATGTTCTAAGAAACGACCTACAATACTTACAACTTCGATATTGTCGCTCACGCCTGGAACACCAGGTTTCAAACAGCAGATACCACGGATAATCAATTGAATTTTAACACCTGCTTGTGATGCTTCAAATAACTTTTTGATAATCGTTTTATCTGTTAAAGAGTTCATTTTCATAATGATATGACCATTGCCATATTCTTGATGATTTTTGATTTCAGTTTCGATACGTTCTACGAATACATCACGAATATCAAACGGTGCTACAATCAATTCATTGTAGTGAGGTTTGATTGAATAACCGCTTAAGTAGTTGAAGAAGTTAATCGCATCTTCAGCAATACCTTTATGTGTTGTGATGATACCCATATCTGTATAGATTTCCGCTGTTTTATCGTTATAGTTACCAGTACCTAAGTGTACAAAGGGTACAAGACGACCTTTTAAGCGTTTAACCACTAATGTAATTTTACTGTGTGTTTTCAGATGTGTCATACCGTAAATTACATGACAACCTGCATCTTCTAACATACGTGCCCAATGGACGTTGTTTTCTTCATCGAAGCGGGCTTTCAATTCAACAAGAACAGTGACTTGTTTACCTTGTTCAGCCGCATATTTCAAACTTTTGATAATCGGTGAATCTTTGCTGACACGATACAATGTTTGTTTAATCGCAATTGTATCAGGATCTTCAGCAGCTTCACGGATGAAGTCGACAATCGGTTCAAATGATTCGTATGGGTGATGGAAGAAAATGTCACGTTTTAACGCTAAATCATAGACATCATTGTAACCTAATGATTCAGGAATTTGCGGCGTATAACGGTCATAACGTAAGTTTGGCAGTTGTGGTGTTAAATAACCAACTAAACCAAATACCATTGTTAAATCTAATGGACCATCCACAAAGTAAACATCATCGTCATGAATTTCTAATTGTTCTTTTAGACCTTCAATGTCTAATTCATTTGTATTACGTGAATCAACTTCTAGACGTACAGCTGAACCGCTTTTACGCATTTTCAAGAAGCGTTCGATTTCGATTAATAAATCTTCAGCACCGTCTTCATGAATTGTTAAGTCAGCATTACGTGTAATACGGAATGTGAAAGTTTTTCTGATGTCATAGCCTTGGAAGAGGAATTCAATGAAATAATCGATAACATCCTCAACCATTAAAACGTATTGTTTATCTTCATCTTTTAAAATCATGAAACGATCAATTAATGATGGAATTTGAACAATTGCTGTATTTGTTGTTTCATCAGTATCTAATTCTACAAAGATATTCAAACTTTTATTAACAAGCTTCGGGAATGGATGATATGCATCAATGCCCAGTGGTGTTAACGTCGGTAAAATATTATTTTTGAATTCTTGTTCTAATTCATTTTGTAACGTTTCATTTAAATCTTGTGGTTTGGTAGTAATCACATTATATTCGCGTAAACGATTCGTCAATTCGTTATAGCGTTCGTACTGTAAATCAACAAGTGGCGTATTTTTTTCTTTTATAGCAGCCAGTTGTTGTTTAGGTGTCATTTGAGATTTGTTCTCGGGTTTGTTGAAGTTCATTTTAACTTGGTCTTGCAGCCCAGCTACACGGACCATAAAGAACTCGTCTAAGTTAGATGCGAAAATCGCAATAAAATTTAATTGTTCTAATAAAGGATTTGTTTTGTCGCTCGCTTCTTGTAAGACACGATAGTTGAAGTCGAGCCAGCTTAATTCTCGGTTATTGTAAAACTCTGGTTTGTTGAGATCTTTTTCAACGACTTGATTTTCCATAATGACCACCCCATGGTAAGTAAATAGACTTTATTTAAATAAAAAAATTGAAATGACTATGTTCTGTGATGTCATTCAGAGATGTCAGTAATTGCAATTTAAATTTTATATTGAACGCTCAAGTGCAACTTGTTGTATAACTTATTTCATTGTATACAAATGCTTAAATCCACAGAAACATCCATTTGTAACTTAACATATTAATGTTAAGATTTTGTAAAGTTTATTGATACTTTTCCTTTTAATACTTTTTCTAAGTGTTTCTTTTGACGGTTTGCTTGATATTCTTCTGCAATCGGATGACCGGTGTAATAGGCATTTAAAGTATAATGCTCTTTATCATTTTTCACGAGTTCAATACGTTTGATTGGATTGGTATGTGACACATTCAAGGCATCGATGAATTTTAAAATACCGCCAAGAGATTGTAAGTCGCTTAGTTGGTCACTGTTCAACCAACCGGTTTCATCATTATAGAATTTTAATAAGCTTTTATTTTTAAAGCTTGCCATTAACGCTAATTGAACACGATCATGGTGACTAAAACCATCAATCATTGAGTTTGAGATAATGTAATACGTATGTTGTGATGCTGAATCGGCATCGATAAAACGACCTAAATAATAAATATAAGCCGCTTGTTTAAAAAGGCGTTGGTCTTTCTCAGATAATTTGATAATGTCTTGTTCTTTTAATTGATCTAATAAGTCACCAGCTAAAACGACACGTTGTTTGGCACCTACACCTTCATGTTTATAGGTGTTAGACAATTGATATAATGCACGGTTACGAACGTTAAAACGATCAAAAGCATCTTTGATCTTTTGGTTGAGTTGATACATCACATAACCTTCACGTAAACCTTTTCTAGAGAAAGTGAATTGTGTCGCATCTACTTGTTTGAATAATGCTTTAAAGACAGCGACAGCAGGTAGAATGATATCTACACGGTCACGACTTAAGCCGTCTAAGTTTGTTAAGTCGTCACGTGAACTGTCTTCAATTAAATCAAAAACTTGATTTAAGTCATCACCCGTCATGGTATAACAATGCACGCCGCCAATAGGGTAAGCGACTTCAGATTGATGGATACGTGCTACGTTACGTGCAGAACCGCCGACACCGACTAAAGCTACTTTTTGGTTATTGATCCAATCAAGTGAACCAAAGGCTTTGTCTAAGAATTTCTGCATTTTTTTAATCGCATCTTTGTCATTATGATCTTTACCTTCAAAGAATTTACGAGATAAAGTAACGACACCGAATGGGAAACTGTGAGAATGAATTAACTCTTTTCCTTTAAATAACGTAACTTCAGTAGAACCACCACCGATATCGACAGAAAGTCCATCTACAATGGCAGTAGAGTTAATAATCGCATAGAAACCGTAATAAGCTTCATCTAATTCTGGAACAATAGATAGTTTCATACCGATTTTTTTCTTCACTTGTTTTAAAATGTCGTCTCTGTTTTTCGACTGACGAATTGCAGCTGTCGCAATCGGATGCAGTTCGTCTACTTTATATTCATCTGCGACTTTCTTAAAGCTTTGTAATGCTGAAATTAAGACATGAACACCTTCATCGTTCATTGTTAAGTCATCTTCTAAATATTGACTTAAACGTGCAGGTGTTTTTATATTTTGTATTTCCGTAAGGCCTGTTTTACTATCGTATTCAAACACAACTAATCTAATGGTGTTTGAACCGATATCGATTAATCCAATGCGTTTCATGAGAACCCCCTCTGATTGCTTAGAAGCAGTCAGCAGACGATTAATCAATTTCTGTCCTGGTAAAATCATATGACTAACTCCTTCTTTTAGAAAAAATGAGAACGCTTAATGCCTGATATGACAACAAGAGTCACATTCTTTACTCACTTTAATTTTATCACAAAACATTACATTCTACATTAACTGTATAGACTAAAATGATAGTAATATTCATTATTTTGAACAAGCAATCGCGTACACTTTAAATTTTCAAATAGGACATAAAAAATAGATAATAGAGATACGTGGAAATGAAAAAAGGTGGTATAATAATTTTATTAAATGGATAAGAAAAGAGGGAACGATATGAAACGCAGCCTTCTCTTTATGGGGATAATTATGTTGAGTCTTTTCGTCTTAGCAGCTTGTGAAAAAGAACAATCCAAAACATATCAAGGCGAATTAGCGGGGGCAGATGTCATTGATACTTTAACTTATAAAGGCGATAAAATGGTTAAACAATCAATGATTATGACAATTAAGTACGACGAAAATGGACTTTCGAAAAGTGATGCTGAAAATATTTTAGCTAAACAAGAAAAAGTGTTCGAAGGTTTAAAAGGTGTTAAATACAAAAAAGATATCAAAGAAGACAAAGCAGTTCAAAAAGTAGACATTGATTATAAAGAAGCAGATTTAAAACAGTTATCACATAGAGTCGGTGTGACTGGGCCAAAAGAAGGCAATGACTACGTCGATGTTAAATCTGTAGAACGATCATTGAAAAAATCTGGTTTAACTGTTAAAAAACCACTCAGCGAAGAATAATCTCATCATAAAAACAGCAAGTCACTTCAGTGTGATTTGTTGTTTTTTGTTGCTTTTAATCAGATACTAAACATTAAATATAATACTAAATATAGATTTTAACGTGATTAAATAAGAATAATTGTTATAATCAAATTGGTAATGATGGAGAGCTTTCGATTCTTCCTAAAGTAATCAATTAATTTGATAATTTAAAAAGAGAGGCTAACTATGTTAAATATCCAAGATTCAAATTATTTTAAGAGAACTATTAAAATTTTCGTCGTAGCAATGACTCTTATTTTAATTGCTTTTGTGTTATCGCTTATCTTTAGCCCATCAATTGAAACTTTTAAAAGTATATCAAGTGGTTTACCTTCTAACCTTGAGGATGCACAAGAATTAAATAAAGTTTGGGAATATATATTAAATAATGGTGGCCGTGTTCCGCTTCAAATGTTTATATTTTCCTTAATTCCAATACCATTTTTGTACTGTTTAAATATAATTTCTACAAGCATAGTTACAGGTATCATGTTTGGATTTGCAATTCATTTTGATTTTAATAAAGGGATTATTATGGTCGGATCCGCAATTCCCCATGCAATTATAGAGATATTTGCCATGTGCATCGTTATTAGTGGTTTATATAAATTAAATCAAGCAATCGTCAGAAAGATAAGCAATTTATTTAGAAGTAATAAAAAGCAAAATTTTTCATTTAAACTAGCTTTAAGTAATTTGCTAAAAGTATATCTTCTAGTTGCTTTACCTTTATACATACTCGCAGCGTTTTTAGAAACATACTTCACAGATTTCATATATAATCTTTTCACTTAAAGACAATGTTGCTATATTTTAATAGTCGGCATTAGGATGATATTTTTGTCTGATTTTTGTTGAACATTAAGAATGAATTTTTGAAAATATACACAAAAATCACATTAAATAAACGAGTGATATGTTATAATCTTGTTTTGAAACGAAAGCAAGCAGTTAACGTATAAGTAGCTGCTTAGAAAAGGTGATATCGTGAATGAAAACGAACAACGTCCATTAGCTCAGACACAAGATAATCCTTATCAGTCAAATCGTGTAATGAAACGAGATTTTTGGTTGATTCCGCTGTTCTTCCTTGTGATTCCATTAATTACTGCACTAGTGATGTTTCCATTACGTTTAATATATGAAAGCCAATTTGGTGATTTAACAAGGCATACATTTATATTGTTGAATGTGATCGGCAGTTTAGTAGGTCAAATAGTGGTAGTACTGATTTATTACTTGATGCATCGAAAATATATCATACCAATTGCGAAATCACGTTTTGCGAAAGTAAAACGCTACGCTTGGGTGTTGCTTCTTACATACTTAGCGATGTCTGTTGCACAAGCAATCTATGGTGGGTTGATGTTATTACTACCGAAACATCTACAATTTGATAACACACAAAACCAAATGATTCTTCTTCAACTCTTTGATAATCCTTGGGCATGGCCAGTTTTATTTATTGATATTGTGATTTTGACATCGATTATAGAAGAATTGATATTCCGTCATTTAATTATCCATGAACTCGGTAAGAAAATCGGATATACAGCTGGCGCTATTTTATCCATTATTATATTTGCGGGTATTCATGTAACAGGGGCTGTCTCGCCATTTGAATTCGGTGTATATGCGATCATGGCAGGTGCATTAGTCTTTGTTTATATGTATTCACGTCGTAATTTAGCGGTATCTATTGCTTTTCATATGATTATTAATGGTATTGGCTTTATTGGCATAGTCGGTCAGTTCATTATGGATAAATTTTCATAATATAAAAGTATAATCAAACACTCTAAAGGCTGCATATGCAGTCTTTTTTCATTTCCTAGGAAATAATTAAATTAAATCGCGCATTATATAGACTTTGATGGTTAAGATAAGTTTTTAACGTTTTATGATTTATTTATGCAAATCTGATTCAGTTTTGTACAATAAAGAAAACAACAAGAGGTGACAACATGACACAAACAACAAAGACACTAGAAAATCCTTTTGACTCAACTAAAGTTATGAAACGTGATTTCTTCCTATTTCCATTATCTTTCTTCTTATTATTTGGTGCGGCAGTACTACTGCAACTTGTGCTTGGTCTTTATTATGGTGCCACTAATCGAGAAGTTCCGATGATAAAGTATGAAGAGTTTGGCGGTATCGCACAAGATGCCTCAAGTTTAGGTTTGTTATTCATTTTCTACTTAATGCATAGACGTTATCTGATACCTATCGCGAAAGAGAGGATCAGGCGTGCATTTAAACTATGGTATCTAATTATTGGCGGAGGTATTGTGGTTTTCACTTTAAATGCCGGTATAGGATACCTTATGGAACATGTGTTACACCTAGATAATACGCAAAACCAAGCTATGATTGAAGCTATGTTTGAACATCAATGGTTATGGCCATTCTTATTAATCAGCATTGTTGTCCTCGCGCCAATTGTAGAGGAGCTTTTATACAGACATGTGATTATTCATGAACTCGGTAAGAAAATTGGCAATGTTCTAGCAACACTATTATCCATTATTTTGTTCGCAGGTATACATATGATGTATGCGACTTCTATATATGAAGCTTTACCTTATGTGATGATGGGTACGGTCTTTTCTATTGTTTATTTGATGAGTCGAAAAAACTTAGCGGTTGCGATTTTGCTTCATGCCTTCAACAACGCAATCGGCTTTATTTTATTTTTCTTTTCTTAAGTCATAGATATGCATGAACACTGGCTAAGTATAAAGTCAGTGTTTTTATTCTATACTTAGATAATTGTCATATTTTTCAAAATTGAAATATGTTAAATTGTATAAGAAAGGGAATAGAAAGGTGATGGATAATGTCATCTCTCTAGATTGAAGAAAAGGAGCAGTAGTATGGCGATTTTAGAATTAAAAGATGTGTGCTACAAAGCGGATAAACGTCTGATTATTGACCATTTAGACTTAACGGTTAAAAAAGGCGAAAAAATCGCAGTTGTAGGACCATCCGGCAGCGGGAAAAGTACGCTGTTTCATTTGTTGTGTGATTTAATCAGTCCGACGAGCGGTCATATGTATTATAACGGCAAGGAATACGATGCGTATGAGCCGGAAACATTACGTCAACGTATCAGTTATATGCCGCAAGAAACAGATTTATTTGATCGTACAATCGGAGAAAATTTAGCGTTTCCTTCTATTGCGCGAAATGACAAATTCGATAAAGACAGAGCGTTAAAACTATTATCAGAATTTGGTTTAGGTCATTATGATTTAGACACTAACGTTGAGTTTTTATCTGGAGGAGAACGTCAGCGTATCTGTTTAGCACGTCAGTTGATGTACATACCAGATGTTTTATTATTAGATGAGGCCACAAGTGCTTTAGATGCGGATAATACCGAGAAAGCAGAAGATGTTATTTTTGGCTTAGCGAAAGATGAAGGGGTATCAATTATGTGGATTACCCATAGCTATGACCAAAGTATGTCACACTTTGACCGTCGTGTGGATATTGTCGATGGTAAAGTCAATAAAGATAAGAAAGGGGTAATTGATGTATGAGTACAACAGCCTTAGCCCTGACGGCACTGTTATTAATTATCCCGATTGCAGTCTCTATTAAAGAGAAATTAAACATAGCAAAAGATTTAATCATCGCATCGATTCGTGCAGTAATTCAGTTAGTTATCTTAGGTTACATTCTGCATTTCATATTTGATTTGGATGAACCGTGGATTTTAATTTTATTCGTCTTAATCATTATTATTAACGCGTCATGGAATACAATCAGTCGTGCATCTAAAGTGATGCACCATGTCTTTTGGATTTCATTTGTATCTATCTTTATCGGTACCGCAATTCCATTAGCCGTGATTGTCTTTGTGGGCGCTATTAAATTTACCGGTAATGAATTGATTCCCATCGCAGGGATGCTTGCGAATAATGGATTAATTGCGATTAACCTTGCGTATCAAAACTTAGATCGTGCTTTTGTAAAAGAATACGGTACAATCGAATGTAAACTTGCATTAGCCGCAACACCGAAGTTAGCGTCTAAATCAGCAGTAAGAGAAAGTATTAAACTTGCGATTGTCCCAACGATTGATTCAGTGAAAACATATGGTTTAGTTTCTATTCCAGGGATGATGACAGGTATGATTATTAGTGGCGTGGATCCGCTTCAAGCCATCAAATTCCAACTCTTAGTTGTCTTTATCCATACCACTGCGACAATCACAACAGCACTCATCGCAACATATCTAAGTTATAAACAATTCTTTAACCATCGTCATCAACTCATCGGCAGTATGATGGAAGATGAAGACGATGATAACTAAATCTACAATAAACAGAGCTGTAAAGCTGGGAAACTATTTCTGCTTTACAGCTCTGTTTTTTTAGCGAATATTGAAAAATAAATTCATACACTTACATTTTGATTTCAATTCAACTATAATGGAAAGGTTGAAAATATTAATTTTACATACAAAAGAGAGGAGGCAAAGAGAATGTCAGTTATGAGAATAGTAACGTTTATTATCAGTGTGTTTATTGTCGGCATGGTCGAAATGATGGTTGCTGGGATAATGAATTTAATGAGCGCGGATTTACATGTTTCAGAAGCGTGGATTGGCCAATTAGTGACGTTATACGCAGTTACTTTCGCCGTTTGCGGCCCGATTCTAGTCAAAGTTACTAATCGTTTCAGTGCGAAAACAGTATTACTTTGGACTATTGCGGTCTTTGTCTTCGGTAATGCGTTAATTGCGGTATCACCGAATTTCACATTACTGATTATCGGACGTATTATTTCTTCAGCTGCCGCAGCTTTGATTATTGTTAAAATTTTAGCGCTGACAGCTATGCTGACGGCACCACAGAATCGCGGTAAAATGATTGGTATTGTGTATTCAGGGTTCAGCGGTGCGAATGTCTTCGGCGTACCGATCGGAACGATGCTTGGAGGATGGCTCGGTTGGCGCGCGACGTTCGTTTTTATTATCGTGGTTAGTGTCGTAGCTGCTTTCTTAATGATGCGTTACTTACCGACACCTGCTGAACTGTCAGCTGTGTCAGGTGATACATCTGATACGTCGTCACAATACAAAATTTTAAACCGTGCAGAAATCATTAAATATTTAGCAGTGACCTTTATGTTGCTGACTGCGAATTCAATTACGTTTGTCTACATTAATCCGTTGATGCTGACAAATGGTTATGACATTCAATTTGTCTCTATTATTTTATTAGTAAATGGAATTGCCGGAACATTAGGGACATCCATGGGTGGTTTCCTTGCAGATAAATTAACTAGTAAGACTTGGTTATTAATTGCCGCAATTGCGTTTACGTTATCTTTAGCCGCAGTTAACTGGTTTATTACGAATTCTATCATCATTGTATTAATCATCTTTATTTGGAATATCATGGAATGGAGTACTAACCCAGCCGTACAAAGTGGTTTGATCGACCACGTGAAAGGCGACGCGAGCCAAGTGCTCAGCTGGAATATGTCTAGTTTAAATGCGGGTATTGCAGCGGGCGGTATGATTGGTGGCTTAATCGTCTCAAATATCGGTGTACATGCGGTTGCTTATAGTTCAAGTATCTTAGGCATTGTGATTGTATTAATTGTCTTAAGTATTAAACAAACACAAAAGCCGCAAATATAAACAAAACGCTTAATCCAATTTTGGGTTAAGCGTTTTTCTTATTCGAAAATATAAGCATCTTCAATTGTTGTATAAACAGGCCAATCCACATGACCCTCTGTCACAAATTTGCCTAGTGTGTCCATCATCTGTTGCATCAAAGTATGTGTATGAGGCGTTATAGGAAGATGATGAGCATGTAAAATATCTGTATGTCCGAACCAAAAAACAACATCTAAAATATGATAAGGTGTTTTAAAATTTTGAGCTGTTGGTGCACTCCAATTAAAACAGTAGAGCCATTTCTTCTTATATTGATAATGATCTAACCAACGTAAGGATGGTTGTTTAAATTCATAATAGGTGATTGCTTCTGACTGGCCCTTGCCCGTTGTGATATCAAAGGCAGCTGTATTTACGGTTACATCATTATTTTTCATGATTTCTAAAAAGCGCTCAGGTGCTAACTTGCGTGATTCATTACGGATATAACAATCACCTTCTTGTTCAGTGAAACCCACTAACACAGGCCACTTGTCAGGGGTTGTATCTACCATAGTGGATTCATCAAAGATAGGACTGTAAATTAATTCTAAACCTTTAGAAGGTCCGTACTGCGCTAAATCTTCTTCTAGCGCATGCATCATTTGATGTGTTGAGAGTGCTGCTAAGTTGGTAGTGTCATAAAGTTTTGTGACTGTGTTCAGAAAATGTTGCGCAGTGTTTTGACTGTGTTGTACCTCATCAAAACGTAATGGGCCACTCATTAAGACCGCTTTATGAAAAAGAGGTTGTGCTGCTTTTAGATGCATTAATGCTTGAATACTCATGGCACCTGCAGACTGTCCACACAAAGTGATGTTGTTAGAATCCCCACCGAAGGCTTCGATGAATTGGTTGACCCACAATAATGCGGTGAATTGATCGGATAAGCCGCAGTTCATATCGTAATCTTCATGAATCGCATTAAAATTCAAATAGCCGAGTGCACCTAAACGATAGTTGAACGTAATGACAATGACTTGCGCATGTTCAGCGAAGGCTTGTGGGTTATAAAGTTCAGCTGAACCGTGACCATTGAGATAACCGCCGCCATAAAACCAAATCATAACTGGTAATTTTTGATTGAAAGAAGCGGTGATGGGTTTCCAAATATTTAAATATAAGCAATCTTCGCTTTGATGTTTAATCTTAGGCACTTGTGTGTCTTCAGGATGTGTAGAGAAAAACGCTTCAAGTTTATTAAAGGGTTGGGGCGGAATGGCTTTAAATTGATCAGCATGTAAAGGTTCTGACCATGTTGTCTTAAGTTCAGCATGTTTAAAGCGTCTTTCGTTAATTGGCGGATAAGCGTAAGGAATACCAAAATACGTTTCACAGTGTTGTTTAATTTGTCCGATAATCGTGCCTGCTTTTGTGTGTCTTGTAATAGATGTCATTATACTCGCTCCTTTCCTCTAACATAGCATAAAAAAAGAAACAGCTGAGAGACATAACATCTGTTCAGCTGTTTCATATCATTTATTGTGATGAAGTTTTAGCTTCTGCTTGGCTAGAAATATCTTTTTCTAAAGTTTGGTTGATTTCTACTGCGTTCTTATAGTACTTACTTTCAAAGTAACTGCCGATACCGATTTTATAGAAGACTAAAGCGACGATAATAATGACTATAAAGTCATATGGATAATGAATCCAGTTAATACCGTTAAAGTCTTTACTGCCGATAAAGGATAGTCCAGAAAGTACAAGTAAATAGATAATCAACCATAGACTGCCACGCAATTGATTGCGAGTGTTTTCCCAGTTTAATTTGTATTCATAGAAGAAGTACATCGGTAAACCTAGAATAATGATAAAGATAACTTTCGCAGTCGTCGGCCACATTGCCCAATAAATCGCAAGTGACGTTAAGGCGAACGATAAAGGTGCTGCTATTTTCAAGAAGCGTGCTTTAAATGGACGATGAAGTTTTGGACCCATCTTTCTTAAAGCCATCGCTGTTGTCGGTCCTGTTAAATACGCAACTAATGTTGAGGTTGCAATCACGGTTGCGAGTGTACCCCAAGATCTGAATAACGTCACCATAACCATTGCTAGAATGGCATTGACAATAATTGCGACTCTTGGAATATTATATTGTTTGTTGATACGGCCTAAAATTTTAGGAATATGTCCATTTTTCTCCATAGCGTTTAATACACGACCTGTTGAAGCAACGAATGAGACCCCAGTTCCAAATGGTGAAACGAATGCTTCAATGTATAGTAAAATCGCTAGCCAATTCAAGTTTAATAAGATAGCTAAGTCAGCGAAAGGTGAATTGAATTGAATACCTTTCCAACCTTTATCAGCGACCATATTTTCAGGTATAGATGTAATAAACACACTTTGTAGAACGACATATAATAACGCAGTTAATGATAAACAAATCACGATACCGCGTAAAATGTTTTTCTCTGGTTTTTCAATTTCAGCACCCATGTTAATTATGGTTTGGAACGCGTTGAATGAAAAGATAATTCCTGATACTGTAACTGCCGCAAATATCGGTGCAGTACCATAAGGAATGAAACTGCTTAATAAATGACCATAGTTTCCTGGATGGAAACCTGATAGTAATAATAAGATGACTGTTAACGTCGGTACACCTAATTTAAAGAATGAGATTAAACTTGTAAAAGATGTAAGAACTTTCACTGACCAATAGTTCAACAGTGAAAAGATAATAATAATGACATATACAGCGAATAAACCAATATTACTGATTGTACCGTCTTTCATCAGAACACTTGTGAACTTTGCCCACTCCCAAGGCCAAGAACTCATGTATTGTACAGCAGATACGGCTTCAATCGGGATAATCGTAACTAAAGCAACCCAGTTCGCCCAAGAGGCGATAAAGCCGAGTAATGAACCGTGTGTATATTGTGCATAGTTGCTCATCCCGCCAGATTGCGGCAGCATTGTCGCGACTTCTATATAGTTATATGCGACTAAACTGATGATGATGAAACCAATCACCCATGAAAAGATTGCTGCAGGACCTGCAACAGATGAAGCTTCCCATGCCCCGAACAGCCAACCTGAACCGATTAATGAACCAAGTCCAAGTAACACAAGCTGTGACAGGCTGATTTTACCACTATTAGTTTGTTTCATAGTAAAACTCCTAAGTTTCAGAGAACATGCTCTCTTTATTTGTAAAGCAAAATAAGCTTGCTTCATTTTTATATCAGGCAAACCTAACTCATGATAGAACATTATACGGAAAATTCAGATGACGTCAACAGGAAAAGGACAGGTTTATATTTTATGAATGAAAACGCATGAAAATACGATATAACGGTGGTTTTTGTATATTCATTAATGGTGATAATACGTAAAAAAACTGTCGTGGCGCATTTTCTTGTTTTAATATATTTAATGATTATGCATAGAGAAAAAGTAGAAAACAAATTAAAATGCAAGAAAATCATCGCTTATAATCAAGACAATCAATGACAACTCTGGAATGAGAAAGAAAAAGAGAAAAATAAGTGAATGAGTGTTTTAGAATACAAAAAGTGTAAAATTGAGGATTAGAAAAATAGATAAATGGCTATGGTATATTAAGCCTGTAAAAAAAGGAGCACAACAATGACAAAGAACAGATTAAATGATAAAGCAGAAGCATATTTCACACGTGCGCAGGAGTGGCATGATGAATATAAAGCACTACGTGCTATTATCTTGAAAAATGAAGACTTAACAGAGGATTACAAATGGATGCACCCATGTTATATCTTGAATGATAAAAATGTGGTGTTGATTCATGGTTTCAAAGATTATTGTGCATTATTGTTTCATAAGGGTGCTTTAATGAAGGATCCAGAACATAAGTTGATTCAACAAACTAAAAATGTACAAGCAGCAAGACAATTACGTTTTACATCACTTGCTCAAATCGAAGCAGAATCAGAAATGATTGCAGCTTATGTGGATGAAGCAGTGGAAATTGAGCATTCTGGTAAAAAGGTCGAAATGAAAAAGACTGAGGAGTATGACATGCCGCAAGAATTACAAGCAGCGTTGGAAGCGGATGAACAGTTAAATGAAGCATTTAACAATCTTACTCCTGGGCGTCAGCGTCAGTATATGTATTTTATCGGCCAAGCCAAACGGGAAGCTACAAGAAAAGCGCGTGTTGAAAAATACAAAGCTCAAATTTTAGCAGGTAAAGGTATGAATGATTAGTCGTTTTAAGTAATTTAGTTACGCGGTAGGGATTAAATATTGATTTAATCCACTCTAAATTATGAAATTTTGAAAATATGTCAATTTTTTTCAAAAAAATTCGCGATTAATCCGACCAAATGGTTTAGTTTGTGTTATAGTTATAAAGTACACTATTAATCAAGTAAGTCGAAGATACAATTTTTAATTTATTGTATTGAACAAAAGAACAGACACTGTTGAACAGCGCTGTATTATAACGTAGTTGAGGTGAAGGTTGCAGCGCAACCGAATCTAAAGCAATTAACAAGTCATTTGCGACTTTGTTTAGGAACTTATCCGTTAAGTTATTGAAACATTGGGCAAGTGATTTTTTTATTGACTGCTTTTAGGGTGTGTACAGAGAACAATAGACAGACTGTTCTTTACTCACAACTTAGAACTTACTTTAGGCTTAAACAAATTCGATAAAGAAAGGAATTACTTTAATGCTTAGTATTAAGAACTTATCTAAGGTTTACCCTGGAGGTAAAAAAGCGGTAGATGATATCTCGCTTGATATTCAATCAGGGGAATTTGTTGCATTTATTGGTACAAGTGGTAGTGGTAAAACAACTGCTTTACGTATGATCAATCGTATGATTGAAGCAACGAAAGGACAAATTACGATTGATGGCAAAGATGTCAGAAAGATGAATGCGGTAGAATTACGCCGCAGTATTGGTTATGTGATTCAACAAATCGGTTTAATGCCGCACATGACAATCAAAGAAAACATTGTACTGGTTCCAAAATTATTAAAATGGCCAGAAGAAAAGAAAGATAAAAAAGCACGTGAGTTAATTAAATTAGTTGACTTACCAGAAGAATACTTAGATCGTTATCCATCTGAATTATCAGGCGGACAACAACAACGTATCGGGGTTGTACGTGCTTTAGCAGCTGAACAAGACATTATCTTAATGGACGAACCGTTCGGTGCTTTAGACCCGATTACACGTGATACATTACAAGACTTAGTTAAAGAGTTACAACAAAAACTAGGTAAAACATTTGTTTTCGTTACACATGATATGGATGAAGCAATCAAACTTGCAGATAAGATTTGTATTATGTCTGAAGGTAAAGTCGTTCAATTCGACACACCAGATAATATTTTACGTCATCCAGCGAATGACTTCGTACGTGATTTCATCGGTCAAAACCGTTTGATTCAAGACCGTCCGAATATGCGTACAGTAGAAGATGCGATGATTAAACCAATTACAGTTCGTGCAGACGATTCATTAAACCATGCGGTTGATGTGATGCGTCGCCATCGTATCGATACAATCTTTGTGGTAACTAACCAAGACAGATTCTTAGGTTACATGGACATTGAAGATATCAACCAAGGATTACGTGCAGGTAAAGAACTGATTGATACAATGCAACGTGATATTTATCGCGTAAATGTGAATAGTAAATTACAAGACACAGTACGTACGATTTTAAAACGTAACGTACGTAACGTGCCGGTGGTTGATGATCACGACACATTAGTCGGTTTAATCACACGTGCCAACTTAGTAGATATTGTTTATGACAGCATTTGGGGTGAAGGTGCTGAAGAAGCGCTACAAGAATCTGAAGCATCAGGTATTAAAGAAGCACCGGTAGAAATGAATCACGAAAAAACGTCGGATGCAGGAGTTGAGCGATAATGAAAGAATTCCTTCAAGAATATGGCGGCGAACTGATTCAAAAGACGGGCGAACATTTCTTTATTTCTATTGTTGCGCTTCTCATCGCTATCGTCGTAGCAGTGCCGATCGGTATTTTGTTAGCTAAAACTAAAAAAGCAGCAAGTATTGTATTAACAACAGCAGGTGTGCTGCAAACGATTCCGACACTTGCAGTATTAGCCATTATGATTCCAATTTTCGGTGTAGGTAAAACACCAGCAATTATCGCATTGTTTGTGTATATCTTATTACCGATTTTAAATAACACTGTATTAGGTGTTCAAAATATCAACCCAGATGTTCGCCAAGCAGCGATCAGTATGGGAATGACAAAATTCCAACTGATGAAAGATGTTGAGATGCCTTTAGCATTACCGTTAATTCTAAGTGGTATCCGCTTATCAAGTGTGTATGTTATCAGTTGGGCAACACTTGCAAGTTATGTAGGTGCAGGCGGTTTAGGAGACTTCGTCTTCAACGGATTGAACTTATATAACCCAATCATGATTGTGAGTGCTGCAGTACTTGTTACAGCATTAGCATTAATTGTCGATTACGTACTACGCGCAGTAGAAAAATGGGCAGTACCAAAAGGCTTAAAAGCATAAAATATCCAGATAGGGAGGACATTGGAACTTTATGAAACAGATAAAAAAATACTTGATTCTGATGGTGACTTGTCTTGTTGTATTATCTGGATGCAGTCTGCCTGGTTTAGGCGGTGGTCGTGCAGATGATGATTCAGTAGAAATTACATCACTTGCAACAAGTGAGTCTCAAATCATGTCACATATGGTGCGCTTAATGATTGAGCACGAAACAAAAGATAAAATCAAACCGACATTAATTAATAATATGGGTTCAAGTACCATCCAACATAACGCGTTGATGAACGGTGACGCGAATGTTTCAGGTACACGTTATACAGGTACGGACTTGGTCGGTGCTTTAGGTGAAGATCCAATTAAGGATCCTAAAAAAGCAATGAAAGTGACACAAGAAGGATTCGATAAAAAATTCAATCAAAAATTCTTTGATTCTTACGGTTTTGATAACACGTACGCTTTCATGGTGACAAAAGAAACAGCAGAAAAATATGACTTAGAAACAGTTTCTGACTTAAAGAAACATGAAAAAGAGTTACGCTTAGGTGTAGATAGTTCTTGGTTGAACCGTAAAGGTGACGGTTATCCAGGATTCAAAAAAGAGTACGGCATTAGTTTTAATACTGTACGTCCAATGCAAATCGGTTTAGTTTATGATGCATTGAAAAGTAAAAAACTAGATGTTGCATTAGGTTATTCAACTGATGGACGTATCGCGGCATATGACTTGAAAGTATTAAAAGACGATAGAAAATTCTTCCCGCCATATGATGCGAGTCCAGTTGCTAAAAAAGATTTATTAAAGAAACATCCTGAAATTAATACAGCATTGAAAAAATTAGAAGGCAAAATTTCAACAGAAGAAATGCAGCATTTGAACTATGAAGCAGACGGACAAGGTAAAGAGCCTGCAGTCGTAGCCGAAGAGTTCTTACAAAAACATAATTATTTCGAAGATAAGAAAGGCGGGCAAAAATAATGAAAGGTAATTTATTCCAACAGCTGATTGAATACTATTCATTGAACGCCGGTTATCTGTGGGGACTTTTCTTCCAACACTTACTCATGTCAGTTTATGGCGTTATCTTTGCTGCGATTGTCGGAATTCCAATTGGTATTCTGATTTCAAGATTCGGCAAATTATCTAAGACTGTCATTACTATTGCGAACATCATTCAAACAGTTCCTGTTATCGCAATGTTAGCCATTCTGATGTTAGTCATGGGATTAGGTCCAACAACAGTTGTAGTCACTGTATTCTTATATGCCTTATTACCGATTATTCAGAACACATACTCAGGTATTATCGGTGTCGATGCCAATATCAAAGATGCTGGTAAAGGTATGGGTATGACAGGTAATCAAGTATTGCGTATGATTGAATTACCACTAGCTTTATCAGTGATTATCGGTGGCTTACGTATCGCATTAGTTGTCGCAATTGGTGTTGTAGCGGTTGGTTCATTCATCGGTGCACCGACACTGGGTGATATTATCATCCGTGGTACAAACGCGACAGACGGCACAACATTCATTCTTGCAGGTGCGATTCCAATTGCTTTAATCGCAGTCATCATCGATATTGTTTTAAGATTCTTAGAAAAACGTCTCGATCCTGTGAAGAAAAGAAAACCGAAAGGTCCACTACCTCAAGGTGTAGATGGGTAATTAAATTAGAAGGTATCGCATGCAAGATGATTTCATCTGATATGCGATACCTTTATCATTGGTATTGAAACTAATCATAAGGAGGAACTTATTATGGCATGGTTACAAGTTAATTATGATTCAATCACATTAGGTAAAGAACAACGCTTTAATGCGTTTTTACCAGAAGAACCTTCACAATTTGAAACAGGTAAACCCGCAAAAGAATTACCTGTGCTTTTATTACTACATGGTTTATCAAGCGATGAAACATCTTATTTAAGATTTACAAGTTTAGAACGTTATGCGAAAGAACGTCAAATCGCAGTGATTATGCCAGCAGGCGATCACAGTGGTTATGCGAATATGGGTTATGGTCATAATTATTATGATTATGTATTAGAAGTATTTGATTATGCACTTCAAATCTTACCGTTATCTAAACGTCGTGAAGACCACTTTATCGCAGGTCATTCTATGGGTGGTTATGGCACAATCAAATATGCATTAACACAAACAGAGCGCTTCTCTAAAGCAGCACCATTATCTGCAGTTTTTACACCTGATTGGTTGATGGATATAGATTGGCATGACTTCTCTAAACATGCGATATTAGGAGAGAAAACAGCGGCTAGAGGAACAGAACTTGACCCTTATTACTTGGTAGATCAAGCAATAGAAAAAGGATTAGATATTCCGGAATTATTGATTATGTGCGGTACAGAAGATGATTTATACCAAGACAACCGTGATTTCATCAGTTATTTAGATGACAAAAAAATCGCATATCAATTCGAAGATGGCCCAGGTAAACATGACTATGCATACTGGGATAAAGCAATTGAATATGCATTAGATTGGTTCTTAAAAGATAGAAAATAATATAGAAATCAGCGAAATAGAAACACAGTGATAAAAAAATTCCCCTCAAACTCAAAAATAGGTTTGAGGGGATTTTTTATATCATTTTCTATTCTTGTTAAACAGCTGAAAGGTTAAGAAGGACGATAGGCATCAATCACAGTATTTAACATGTTATAGATATATTCATCTGTAAGCACTTCAGGTTTAATTAAGATATTAAAATAAATCGGTGAGAAGATTAAATCAATAAACATATCTTGATGTTCCTCTGGTATATAAGGTGCGCTGACCTGTTTTAACATCTGACGATATTGGTTGAAATAATCTTCCATAAAGTGATTGCGCAAGTCATTCTCTTCATTGGTTAATAAGATTTGA
This sequence comes from Staphylococcus sp. HMSC056G08, assembly GCF_001812305.1. Classification (NCBI taxonomy): domain Bacteria; kingdom Bacillati; phylum Bacillota; class Bacilli; order Caryophanales; family Staphylococcaceae; genus Staphylococcus; species Staphylococcus sp. HMSC056G08. Next base: position 10,636 of record NZ_KV808417.1, on the reverse strand, counting down.
ATGACTGCTTTACCTAATGGTGTTTTATAAAGACGTGTGATTTTAATCAAAGTGGCATATAAATCTTCAAAGAAATCACCTTGAAGTGTGACATCAGAATGTGCCTTGTTTAAAAACATATCAATAATCATACTGTCTTTATCTTTCCAACGACGATAAATAGTCGCCTTTGAAATCTGTGTATTTTCAGCTAATTCATCTATAGTAATAGAATTATAGGATTCACGTTCTAACATTTTGCCTAACTCATCAAAAATCCTTATATTTATCTTCGGATCTTTTGGTCTGCCTGCCATATTAATGACCTCGTTTCAAATGTGCTAGTTTCTCTACTATCTCAAAAATGATGATTGCGCTCAAGAACCATGCAATTAAACCAACGAAAATACTGAGAATCCAGTTGTTTGTCCAAACTAACATCAACCAAGTAGCTAAGATGTTGAATAAAACACCTGTCATACCGAATACTGCACCATTACTGACATGAGCTGCAACTTTGTCACCATATTGGATACCAGAAGCAATTAAAGCGATTAAGAATACAGCTGGAAATACTGCGAAGATGCCGCCGAATTCTTTCCATGGAATAATAACAGATACTATATAACTCAAGCAGACGGACATGCCGCCGGCTAAAAATTTAACAAATAGCATTTTCATTTTTTATTCAAACCTCCGATTAAATATGTTTCAGTGCTAGGATGATACAAGATAAAACAAACCAGCAGGCGATAGAGAATACTGCGCCTTTTCTATATCCGATATGTTTTACCGCGATTGCTGTTAAAGCGACACTGATAATACAGCCGATAATACCGATAACAGCACCAGCACTTAAGTGGATAGATTCATAAACTAATTTATTGCCGGAAAAGTCAACAGATAATGTGACTAAGGCAGCTAAATAAACAGCTGGGAAAGTAGAAAAGATACCACCCAATTTGCCGCCGAGTTTTGACGCGATAACAGTCGCCAAAGTAACAGCCAATCCACCGAATATAAAGCGGATGATCAAGCTTATTAATGAAATGCCGAACATAATGAAAATTCATCCCAATCTATATAGTTTTAAAACGAAACGCATCGTTTACTAATAGTGTAATACGCACATATTTTCTTGTAAACAGGATACAACTCTTCATAATTGAACATTTAATGAAAACTTTAAATTAAAACGCTTACATTTAATTCATGTTAATAAATCAAAAAAATAGAGACAGGTCATCCTGTCTCTAAACGAATGGAAAATTAAAGCTGTGGTAGGTAAGAGGTCTTACAATAAGATTGTTGCTAAGAAAGGAACGATTGCGACAACAATGACACCCACTAATACAACCGCGATGCTCGCCATTGAAGTTTCTGTTTCACCAAGTTCTTGTGCTGCAGAAACACCGAGTGTATGGCCACTTGTTCCTAACGCTAGTCCACGTGCAATCGGATTATCAATGTGGAAGAAGCGTAATAGTTTATTACCTAATGCATAAATAATGACTGCGTTTAAAATCACTGCTAAAGATGTTAATTCTTTTACGCCGCCGATACCATCTGATACAGGTAATGCGATGGCAGTTGTCGCAGCTTGCGGAATCATTGATGCCACAATACCGCTTCCGAATTGGAATAATTTAGCGAATGCATAGATACCGAAGATTGCGATGACTGTACCTAATGCAATACCGCTGAAAATTTTAACCCAATATTTTTTAAGTACGTCACGTTTTTTATACAACGGAATCGCAAAACAGATAGTTGCAGGTTCTAAGAAGAAGTTGATAATGTCTCCGCCGATTTTATAGTTTTCATAACTGATCCCAGTTACCTTTAAAAACGCAATCCCAAAGACCATACTGACAAATAATGGTGCTAATAAGAAGAAACCATTGGTCTTTTTAAAGAAGTATGTGGCAACTAAGAAAGGAATCACAGATAACAAGATACCAAAATACGGTGTGTTAATGCCTAAATGTTCAATCATACATGATCCTCCGCAACTCTATTGTGATGTTTGACTGAATGTTGTTCAGATTTACGTTTAATAGGTGAACCCTTCACTAATATTTGAGAAACAAATCCAGTACAAAGTAGTAATAAAACAGTTGAAATAATAATCAACAAGATAATTAATATCGGACTCTTGCTTAAAATACCAAGTGAGTTGATGACTGAAATACCAGCCGGTACGAATAGGAAACCGATATTGTTTGTCAGCGCAGTTCCCACGCCTTCAACTTCACCGAGTTTAATGATGCCTGTTGAAAGTGCGATGAACATCAATACTAAACCAATCACTGATGCCGGCATTGGAATAGGGATGAAACTTTCGATAATTTTTGAAATTAATAAAATGATACTGATGACAAGGACTTGATGTAAGAATGAATACGCTTTTGCTGTTTTGCTTGTTTTTTTAACGTTTGCTTGTGCTTTTTCCATCGTGGATTGCCTCCGTTCGTTTCTTTATCTTGTCTCTAGTTTAAGACGAAAAAACGAGATTGTGTGCGTTTTCACGATGAGATGCGAGTATTCGTATGCGAGTTGCACTAATCAGAAGTTGAAATTCAGAGTAATATTTCTAGAATGTAAGCGAAGCAATCTGAGTTGCTGAAAAGTAGAATTGAAATACAAAAAAGCCTAGTTTCTTGTAAAGTGGAAACTAGGCTTTTGTCGTTTGATTGATTAGAGTTACTCTAACCCAATAGTTTGTTTAAATGCTTTCATATAAGAACGACTGACTTGTACTTTGAGATCATTGGTCATAGTAACTTGATACGTATAATTGAACCAAGGTTCTACAGTTTGAATATGTGCTTTGTTGATAATGGTCGCACGGTGAATACGAATAAATTGTTTCTCATCTAAGCGCTTTGCGTAATTATTCATAGGTTCTGATGTTTCATAATCATGGGTTAATGTGTGCAGCGTTGTTTTTTTATTATTTACTGTTAGGGCGATAATATCTTTTTGATTCAACACATAGATACGTTCATCTACTTCAATCGGTAAGACTTCAGGTGCCTTGTCTGTGGATTTTTGTTTCTGCTGTTGATGGTTCGTCACTTCTGATTTAACTTCAGTTTCTGTTTTTGTATGAGTTTGCAGTTGAGCAGCCACACGGGCAACTGCCGCGTCGATACGCGCTTGTTCAAACGGCTTCAGTATATAATCTGTCGCATTCAGTTCAAAGGCTTTTACCGCAAAGTTGTCATGTGCTGTCGCAAAAATAATATAAGGAGGCTGACGCATTTTCTTAATTTTTTCAGCTAAATCCAATCCACTTTCATCCATCAGATGAATGTCTAAAAAGATGACATCATACGTATCGTATAATAATTTTTCTAAGGTTTCTGAGATTGTTTCAGCTTCTTCTATTTTGTCGAATTGACCATTTTGTGTCAGTAAGTAATTTAATTCATTACGTGCTAATGGCTCATCATCTACGATTAAAGTTTTCAAATCAATTGACCTCCTTCGTCACTTTGTGTGCGATATGGAATGGCACAACGGACTGTTGTTCCATCTTCATTAGAATTAATTTTCAACATAGACATTGGTCCATATAGACCCGATAATCTCAAATTCAAGTTTTCTAACGCACTGCCTGTACCGCCAGATTCAGAATGTACAATGGCTTTGCCGATATAAGGCATTTTGTTTTTAGGAATGCCCATACCATTATCTTTAACAGTGAGATATAAGTAATGTGCTTCGAGTTTTACTGTAACTTTGACATTGTTGTTAGAACGACGATTTCTAAACGCATGACGAATAGCGTTTTCGACCAAGACTTGAATGATAAACGGTGGTAAGAGTGCATGTTGTGCTGCTGGATCAATGTCAAAGTCGATGTTGAAGCGATTAGGGAAGCGTGCTTGTTCTAATGAAAGATAAGCTTCAACTTGTTGTAATTCTTTATCAAGCGTAATGGTGTTATTGCGCGCACCTTGTAAGTTAGAACGGAAGAATTGGCTCAGTTGCAGTAATAAATTACGCGCTTTTTCACTATCAATTCTGACTAAAGCAGAAATTGTATTAATCGCATTAAAGAAGAAATGAGGATTAACTTGCGCTTGTAATGACTTGATTTCAGCGTCTTTTAATAACTTGCTTTGTGTTTCTGCTTGGCCAAGTTCCAGCTGACTTGAGAAAATATTGGCTAGACCTGTGGCTAATTGTTTTTCCACAAAGGTTAATCGATGTGCATCTGTAAAATACAGTTTTAACGTACCGACCACTTTGTCTTTAATATGAAGCGGAATCACAATGGCGGCTTCTAATGGACAATTCGGATGGTGACATCCGATTTCTTCACGTGAATGTGCCTCTTTGATTTTTCCGCTTTGAATCACCGTTTTAGATAAATCTGTAATAATCGCTTTTTGCGGTACATGATGATCACTGCCTGCACCGACATGGGCTAAAATATCATGACGATTGGTAATCGCAACCGCTTGGACTTGCATTAAATCCTTAATGATTTGTGCGGCTTTAAAAGCAGATGCTTCAGTCAAACCTTCTCTGAAGTAAGGCAAAGTTTCATTAGCCAGTTGTAAGACATCATGAGTTTGAACTCCACGCATTTGTTCTTCTTGTTTAATTGTTGAAATAATAATAGATAAGAAAATTGCGGTACCGATACTGTTCATTAAGGTCATTGGAATCGCAATGAAACTCACAAGCGACCAAGCATGACCAGAATGTTCAGCAAACAACAGAATACATGTCATTTGAATGACTTCTAATAACGCACCGACAATGACACCTAAGAAAATAGGAGGGTAGCGTCGTGCTTTTAAATAGTAACGGCCGACATAGCCTGATACAAGCGCAATTAAGATAGAAGATACGAAATATGTAAAAGCATTCGCACCACCGATATAAAATCGATAGATACCTGAGATAATCCCTACAACTAAAGCGACACCAGGCCCGCCGACGAGACCTGAAACACCGATAGTCAACACACGTGTATTTGCGAGTGAAGTATCAGGAGCTAAATGAGTATAGAGTTGACCTGATAAAATTTGCGAATCTCTAATCACGACACCCGTTACGTTAGAGAGCAAAGCAAAGATGACAAACATAATCGCAAGCTGCCATTTCGCACGCCAAGTTTCTCGATGATGCATCAAATTCTTGAAATAATTGAAGTTCATCAAGAGGTAAGCGAGCAAAATAATCAAGCCGACACGTTCGAGTAAAAGCATAAATAAGTTGAGCATTGAAATCACCTGTAATGTTCGAATTTTGTGACAACATAATCATAATTAATTATATTCTATACTATTGATGTAAAGTAACACTTATATTTAAGCGGAATAGCATGTATTTATAGAATTTAAGTTGAAATTGTTGTAAGATATTTCATATATTGAAAATGATAGGTTTAGTTTATATTGCTATTGTAGCATAAGCTAAATCGCTATTTTTTTCGATTTTTTTGCAGGGGTATAGGAGGAATTAAATATGACAGCAACAAGACCGTTCAAAGGTGACAACAGATTGTTGTTAGGTATCATTCTTGGGGTCATCACATTCTGGCTGTTCGCACAGTCTGTATTGAATGTGGTACCGACACTTCAAGAATCCTTTAGTTCAAATGCAGGAACGATCAATATTGCGGTCAGCTTGACAGCGTTATTCTCTGGTTTGTTCGTTGTGGGGGCCGGAAGTATCGCAGATAAAATCGGGCGTGTCAAGATGACGTATATTGGATTAATCCTCAGTGTCGTGGGCTCACTGTTGATTATTGTTTCCAATTTATCAGCATTATTGATTATCGGTCGAATCATTCAAGGTTTTTCTGCAGCTTGTATTATGCCTGCTACTTTAGCCATTGTTAATGAATATTACCAAGGCAAAGATAGACAAAGAGCATTAAGTTATTGGTCAATCGGTTCATGGGGTGGTTCAGGTATTACGTCATACTTTGGCGGATTAATGGCCACATTCGTAGGTTGGCGTTGGATTTTTATCGTATCTATTATTGTCGCTATTTTAGCGATGATTCTAATACGTCACACACCTGAAACAAAAGCTTCAAGAGATAGTGATGTGCGTAGTCACAAATTTGACGTTGTAGGTTTAGTAGTTTTAGCGATTATGATGTTAAGTTTAAACGTGATTATTACACAAACATCTCACTTCGGATTCTTATCACCATTGATTTTAAGCTTAACTGTTGTGTTTATTGTTTCAGTTATTTTCTTCTTAATTTACGAGAAGAAATTACAGAACCCATTAATTGACTTTGGCTTATTTAAACACAAAGGTTACTCTGGGGCAGTGATTTCAAACTTCGCGTTGAACGCTGTAGCCGGAACTTTAATTGTCGCAAATACGTATTTCCAACAAGGACTCGGATTTACATCTAACCAATCAGGTATGATGAGTATCACATATCTTATCACAGTACTTGTGATGATTCGTGTCGGAGAAAAAATCATGCAGAAACTTGGGGCCAAACGTCCGATGTTATACGGATCGTTATTGAACGCAGCAGGGATGTTACTGATTGCTTTAACATTCTTGCCGACAGGTATTTATGTCGTATCTAGTGTCATCGGCTATCTGCTATTCGGTTTAGGGCTAGGTATGTATGCGACACCATCAACAGACACAGCTGTAACAAGTGCACCAGACAATAAAGTCGGCACTGCATCAGGTATTTATAAAATGGCATCATCATTGGGTAACGCATTTGGTATTGCGATTTCAGGTACGATTTATGCCGTTGTATCTGAGAGTGTCAACTTGCAAGTAGGCGCAATGGCAGGTATCGGTTTTAATATCTTATTAGGCCTTATTGCGTTTGTTACAGTATTGTTCTTAGTTCCAAAATCACAAGGCGAAACTTATTAATAAAAAATGTTCCACGCAAAAAAATAATAATGAGAAACGTATGACAGCAGAATAGAAATGAAAAGAAGGAGCAGTACTTGTTGTTTAGTTTATGAGGGAAACTAAACAATGAGAACTGCTCTTTTTTATGTTCAAGAGTATTGAATTTTATAATTTAGGTCGATTTGATTTAAGTAAGATACAACTGTTGAAATAAAGCACACTGAGTATCAATGTGAGTAGACTACTGATACCTATTAGTAATACAACAGGTGGGAAGACACTAAAGGCAATAGACCAGCTGGCATCTTTTAATAACCATGAAGGCATGACCCAAGCACTATAAAGCAAGCCGATGATGATAAGTACGGTTAGACTTGTTGATAATTTATTTAGCCAACTTGATTTGTTTAAGTGTCTATGTTGTTTAAGAAGATAGCTGTTTCTTATGCAAGCTGCACATAACACAGTGAACATTAAAATAACCCACCATAAAGTAATAGTTAATAACACAAGATTATCCGCTGCTGTTTGATGCAGTGCTGTGAAGTTTTGATAATGTTCAATTTGGTAGAGTAATGTTTGTGCTAAGTCAGGTAAACCAGGCGCGTTCAAATTTGCTAAAAGGATGACCGCATTTTGATACTTGGTATCTAAAATAATCATTGATGAATAATTAGGTAATGTACCAGGATGTAAGACTTGATTTGAGTACTGATCAATAAACCAGCCAGCGCCATAGCCATTCATATGCGATTTGTCAGGCACATCTGTCAACAGTGTGTGTGATTGTTTAATGAGTGCTTGATTTGAAGCGGATGGTTGTAAGTTCATTTTCACAAAAGGAATCAAATCAGTTGTACTGCTGATTAAGTAAGCGGCAGGTGTATCACCACGGAAATAATCAGGGTCATTTGCTTTAACATCTCTTCCTTCTAATACATAACCTTGTGCTTTTGCGGCTTGCTGCTTATCTGTTTTAAAGAAAGCATGATCCATGTGAAGCGGTTTAAGAAAATGCTTATGCATATAATCTTCATATGAAGTGTCTGTCACTTCTTGTATAACTAAGCCTAAGATATTGTAATTCATATTAGCATAGTTAAAAGAATCGCCTGGTTTGCTTCTTAAAGCCTCATAATTCAAACTTTCTACACGTCCCTTTAAGTTATCTTTCTTTGTTGGCACTTAACCTTCTTGATCTGGTGACATTTGATCATCAATACCGCTGGTTTGAGCGAGTAACATCTTTAAAGTGATATCTTGTTCATGTCCTTGATAGGTTAAATGAAGCCAAGGTAAATAATTTGAGACAGGTGCTTCTAATTTAACTTTGCCTTGCTTAGCAAGTTCTAAAATAGCTAAGCCTGTGAAAGCTTTTGTATTAGATGCGATTTCATAACGTGTCTGCGCATCAGCTAATGTATGTTGTTTGAGATCGGCATACCCATAGCCTTTATTTAAAGCGACTTCGTTACGTTTAATGAGCGCAACACTTAATCCAGGTATGTGATCTTCCTGCATGGTTTTTTCAATACGATGATCGACCAATTGATTTAATGTCTGGTGTTTAAAATGATTTACTGAATACTTTGTATAAGAAAATACCAAGCTATAACTTATACTTAAAAATAAAACAGAGGTAATAACTAAAAGTAATATGTAAGAGTAAGTGGATTTTGTTTTCACAATACGTGTGCTCCTGTAAGTTTAGTTTTTATTATTATAGCACGGGGGTTGATTCATGTGAGAGATGAGAAATATTTGTGAACAGTTTATAAAAATGTAGGTAAAATGTGAAAGTTCTATGTAATTTAAATAAATTGACTGTACTTTTCTAAAGAATAGGAGTATGTTTTTGCCATTCAAAACATGAAGAGTCTAGAGGTCCTTAGATATGAATATAAAACAAATAAAACACATATTGATCGGAACACCTAAACGTAACAGGGAGTTATCGAGTGAAAAAATAAGTAAAGTCAAAGCTTTAGCTATCTTATCTTCAGATGCGTTATCATCTGTTGCCTATGGTCCAGAACAGATTTTATTAACATTGACTGCGCTTAGTGTTTTGGCGACATGGTATACTTTACCGATAACCGCAGGTATTTTAGTCTTATTAGTTGCTTTAGTTTTGTCTTATAGACAAGTGATATATGCATACCCTCATGGGAGGCGGCGCATATACTGTCACGAAATATAATTTAGGAGAAAAGTTATCATTGTTGGCTGGCGGTGCACTGTTAGTAGATTATACATTAACGGTCGCAGTTAGTATTTCTTCAGGAGCAGATGCTTTTATCGCTGCGTTTCCTGCTTTATATAACCATAAAGTATTGATAGCTTGTCTGCTTGTCATCATTATTTTGATTTTGAATTTAAGAGGGGTGACAGACTCTGCGACAGTATTGTCATTTCCAGTTTACTTATTCATTTTCGGAATGTTGATATTGATTGGGTATGGTGCATTTAAAGTAGTGACCGGTCAAACGACACCAGAAGTTCATGCGTCTATTGGTACAGCAGTACCTGGAGTAACGTTATTTTTATTACTACGTGCTTTTTCTTCAGGGGCATCGTCATTAACCGGTATTGAAGCAATATCGAATGCGGTGATGGATTTTAAAGATCCGGCACCTAAAAACGCCGTCAAAACGTTGATTGCGATGGGAACTATCCTCGCGTTGATGTTAGTAGGTATTGTTGGTTTATCGTATTGGTATGGCATTGTACCGAAACTTCAAACTACAGTACTTTCACAACTTGCGGCACATGTATTCGGACAAAATGTTGCCTTTTACTTTATTCAAGCATCTACAGTATGTATTTTGATTTTAGCTGCGAATACAGGGTTCACCGCCTTTCCATTGCTTGCGGCGAATATGGCACAAGATAAATACATGCCACATATGTTTACAGTCAGAGGTGATCGTTTAGGTTACTCAAACTCTATGATTATCCTAGGCGGTGTTGCGATTGTATTGATTATGTTATTTAAAGGACGTACCGACAGTTTAATTCCTTTATATGCGACAGGTGTCTTCATTCCATTTACACTTGCGCAATACGGTATGGTCGTAAAGTGGGTTAAAGAACGTCCGAAAGGTTGGTTCTTTAAATTAATCGCTAACGCAATCGGCGGTACTATCACACTCGTAGTCTTTATGATTTTTCTGATTACAAAGTTCTCACAAGTATGGCCGATATTAATTTTCTTGCCCTTAGTTGTAATGGGATTATTACGTATTCGTACGCATTATCACAATATTGCTGAAGAGCTGCGAACAGACAATTTCTTTAAAGCGATGCGTCATGTTGACAAAAATTTAGCCTTGATACCAGTCAGTTCGGTATCTTCTATCGTAGATAAATCTATTGCCTACGCTAAAATGACATCTGATCACATTATTGCGGTTCATGTATCGTTTGATGAACATCAAGATCAAAAGATGCTAGAGAAATGGCAAGCACGTTATCCCAATATTCGTTTGGTCATGTTACATTCGCAATATCGCAGTGTAGTTAAACCCTTAGCACGCTTTATTGATAAAATTCGAAGCAAAGCTGAAAATGATCGCTTTGTGATTACCGTTATTGTCCCTCAGTTTATTACGAATAAAACATGGCAGAACTTACTGCATAACCAAACAGGTATTTTATTAAGATGGACATTGTTTTATAAAAAAAATTGTATCTTAGCCATGATTCCTTTGAAATTGAAAAAATAATTTATCAAGCGCATGGTATATAAAGAGGGAAGCGACTATAAAAGGCTCTATACTATTTAGGACTGGTGATA
>NZ_KV808416.1:0-301 GCF_001812305.1 Staphylococcus sp. HMSC056G08 | reverse complement strand
GCTTATTTATATCCTTATTTACGTTTATTTTTGTATCACACAAAAATAAACGCTCCCTATAACTTTCAATAGTTATAGGGAGGAGACATCCTGATAGCTATATACCATAATTTACCGCACTTATATATCGTGATATATGTCAATTATTAAAAGAACGTCATCAATTAGGCTTAAAGCTAGCAACTAACTATATTTGTAAATAGGAAAAGATGATTACATGGCAATGTTTATAATGATATTTCTTTTTGTATATTCTATTGTAATTACATTTGTACATAAAATGATACGACTGCGTAAATTA
>NZ_KV808415.1:0-12482 GCF_001812305.1 Staphylococcus sp. HMSC056G08 | reverse complement strand
GACAAGTCCGTAGGACTTTGTCGACAGTCTGAGCAGAGCACGAAATGCTCTGCTTCTGATAAATACAATTCGGTTGTTAGAATCCGCGTCCAGCACCTCCGCCGCCGAAGCCGCCGCCTCCGCCGAAGCTGCCGCCGCTGAAACCACCGCCACTTGATGAACCGCCACCAAAACCTCCAGTGCCGACCCACCAAGTACCTGTATTATCTCTTCTGCGACCGCCTCCTCTTGGAGGTCCGCCGCCACCATTTTTAATGGAGATAATAATGATGATAATGATAATGATAATAATAAAAATAATACCAAATAAGCTGAATGGCCCATCACCTTCTGATTGGTTTTGCGCTTTAGGTGTATCTTCAGTAAATTTTTCACCATCATAGCCATAAGCTTTGGCTATTTCTTTCCAAATTGCATTATAAAGTTGTGTGATGCCTTGACTGTAATATGCTTTTTGTTTTTCTTTATTATCAGTCTGTCCTGCTTTTTCAGCATAAGGCATGAAGTTATCATCAATCAATGCGCCGACTTTAGCATCATTTAAGACACCTTCTAACCCTCGGCCAACCGCAACTTGAATACCACGATTTTGATATTCATTGCCGTTATCTAAATTGACTAAAATTACAACGCCTCGACTATGCTTTTGATCACCGACTTTATAATGTCGGCCTGCTTGATAAGCATAATCTTCTTTTGGTGTTTGTCCGATTGATTTCATGGTCATCACCAAAATGTCTGAATCTGTACCGTCTTGAAGTTTTTGGCCTTTTTTAGCCATCTCATCTTTGTCTTGGCTCGTAATCAAATCTGCGTGGTCTTGTACAAAAACAGGTTGTTCTAATTCCGGAAATTTATCTGATGCCGCAAACATACTTTGTGCGACGAGTAATATCCCAACCCATATGACAGCTAAGACGCTGGCACTTTTTCTGATCATTGAGATGAGTCAGTGCCGAAATCAACTTTAGGTGCTTTGTCTGCACCACTTTCGGCTTTAAAGTATTCTTTCTTATCAAATCCGAATAGCTTAGCTACAATGGTTGTTGGGAAATGGCGAATCGCTTGGTTATATTTGTTAACAGATGTATTGTAATCATTTCGTGCTACTGCAATTCTATTTTCTGTACCTGCAAGCTCGTCACGTAACCCTGTAAATTGTTTATCTGCTTTTAAATCAGGATAATTTTCACTGATAGCTAATAATCTGCTTAATGCAGAATTGACTTCGCCATTAGCTTCCGCTTTCTCTTTTGGTGTTGATGCACCTGCAAGTTTACTACGTGCATCAGAAACTTGTTTAAATACATCTTCTTCATGCTTAGCGTAACCTTTAACAGTGTTCACAAGGTTAGGAATTAAGTCTACACGACGTTGTAATTGGTTATCGATGTTTGAAAGTGCTGTATTCGTATCTTCGTCCATACCGACAAGTTTATTATATGGGCCAATCATTGTAACTCCAATGATGACAATAACAATGCCGATAATAATAAGCGGTGTAAGTATTTTCTTCATATTTTTCTCCTTTTGCTTAAAATTATTCATTTTAATTATACAATATTGATACCCTATCTGGCTAAAGTTGAAGATTGCAATCAACCTTTAAAATCTTTACAAAAAATTAATTTTTATTTTTTGGTAATTGACAGATGCAATTACAGAAAATGGATGTATAATAACAGTTGTATTTAAAATATACACCAAAATCTACCCTATTAAAGAAGGTGTTTATGTGGCTTTCCTAAAGAAACCCTTAACTGTTTATTTATTACTATTTCTGAGCACGACATTACTAGGTGCACTGTTATTATATTTGCCATGGACTGGTAAACAATATACATCTTTTATCGATGCATTCTTTGTCGCATCAAGCGCATTTACAGTCACTGGCCTATCAACTGTGGATATTACTTCGCAATTCAACTGGCTTGGTGACCTTATTATTATGTTTTTAATTCAAATCGGTGGTTTAGGGATTGTGACCATTACGACACTCACTTTAATCATAGCGAATCGCAGAATTTCTATGCATGAACGCAAATTAATCATGGTCACTTGGAATGTTGATGAGCCAGGCGGAATGGTTCGTTTAATTCGACAACTAACACTCTATAGCTTGTCTACAGAATTTATAGGCATGTTATTACTTGCCTTATCTTTCGTACCTAGATATGGCTTCGGCAAAGGATTATTTATCAGCATCTTTACTTCTGTTTCAGCCTTTAATAATGCAGGATTTGCATTATTTTCTAAGAATATGATTGGATTTAATGATGATCCAGTTGTTACGCTTGTCATTCCCATTTTAATTATTATGGGTGGACTGGGACCAGTAGTCATGTCAGATTTAGTAAAAACTAGAAGATTAAATAAACTAAAGCTACATACCAAAGTTGTGCTTTCAACAACATTAGTCTTAATTTTTGGCGGTATGGCGCTTTACTTTTTATTAGAGTTCAACAATACTTTAAAACCTTTCAGTATGTGGGGTAAGCTTGGGACTTCATTCTTTCAATCCGTCACAACAAGAACAGCAGGTTTCCAATCTGTTGACTTAGAATTAATTCATACCCCTACCGCATTAATGATGATGGTACTTATGTTTATCGGTGGTGCGCCGTTTAGTGCTGCTGGTGGGATTAAAGTTACAACTTTCATTGTTATGATTATGTTTGTTTATAGTACTTTACGTAATGAAGACCATACCACTATCTTCAGCAGAACAATCAAGCCTAAAACAATTGCGAAAGCCATTGCGGTCACAACAGTCAGCTTTATCTTTGTATTAACCGTCACATTTATTGTTAGTCTATTAAATGAAACAACACCTTTTATGAAAGTCATCTTCGAAGTCGTATCTGCTTTTGGTACAGTCGGCTTAAGTATGAACTTCACTTCTGAATATGGTACATTAACTAAAATCATCATTATTATTGTGATGATTTGCGGTAAATTAGGTGTTGTCACAGTATTAGCACTCTTCATCCCAAGCAAAAAACGATTTTATCAATATGCAAAAGGTAATATCTATTTATAACCTAATCTCCACTAGACCTGTTTTTACAGGTCTTTTTTATTTTGAAAAGGGTTTCATACCATCTGAAAGATGGCTATAGTTAAGTAATACACATAAAGAGAGAAAGGTTGTTGATTCAATGAAAAAGTTATTTGCACTCTTAGCCATGAGTATATTAATCGTTTCAGCATGCGGGCAAAATGATGAAAAACCAAAAGAAGATACCGAAGACAAAGCAGCTACTGAAAAGAAAGACAAATCACAATCTAAAAATGAAGAAAATGAAAAGAAAAAACAAACAGACAAAAATCAACAAAAAGAAAATAATACGCAAGACGAACAACAAGCAAACACTGAACAGCAAAATAAAGATGAATCATCTGCAGAAAAACAAAATCAACAAAATCAACAAAGCCAACAAGTTGATTTAAGCAATATCACCGACAGACCAACTTTAGAAAATGTAATTTATGGTAATTATGCAGAAATTGATAAGATCAAAGCTTATAATAGTGCCGTTGCGAATGGCGTAATTCCACAAGGCAACGTGACAGAAGGTCCTGCAAGTGCCGCATATGAAAGCTCACTTCGTGTAGAAAGTGGTACTGAACAATCTGTCTATGATCAAAATGCACAGTCACAAGCTGAGGAGCCAACAGAAGATGTAAATACAGAAATCAATGCAGCGCAAACAGAAGAAGAATATATCGATGCTTTACGAAAAAAATATAACGGTGGATTATCTTCAGCTGAAATTCAAACCAAACATGCGATTGAACAAGGATACTATGATGGTGATGAAGCTGAACAACAAGCAGTTTATGATGAAATAGAACGAAGAGAAGCAGACATCGAAGCTGGTAAATTCGATCACTACAAACAATAAATAAGAAGGTAAATAAAAAACAGCACAACAACCTTTTCAGATTGTTGTGCTATTTTAATCAGTTTAGGTAAAAATTATGACATTTTTACAACGTTTGCAGCTTGTTCGCCACGGTCGCCTTCAACGATGTCGAAGTCAACTTTTTGGCCTTCTTCTAATGATTTGTAACCTTCGCCTTGGATAGCTGAGAAATGTACGAATACGTCGTTACCATCTTCTCTTTCGATAAATCCAAAACCTTTTTCTGCGTTAAACCATTTAACTGTACCACTATTCATATAAAAATCCTCCGTATGTGCTTTTGCACGAATATTTGTAACTTGTTTATAAAAATCAATGGGAGTAAATTCATACGAATTAAAACTGCAAATCAATTTCACGAACAATTACTTAAGTACTATACTACACCCATTATTTAGGTTTGTATACCCTTTTGCCTCATTTCTTCAAAATAATTTAGATACCACAATTATTCAGACAATATAATCATTAAAATCACAAATATTTGTCATTAAGATGATGGAAAACGAAACCTATAAAACTATAATAAATCAAGTAAAATTGATTAGAATGCAATTTAATTCCATAATTCTCATTAATCAGGTATGATTAATTCACTAAATAGAAAAGGAGTGATGATATGACCAAACAAGTCATATTAATTACAGGTGCAACAAGTGGAATTGGTTTTCAAACAGCACAACTTTTAGCTGATAAAGGATACACTGTTTATGGAGTTGGTAGAAGAATAGAAAAACTGAACGCTTTAAAAAATATACATGCAATAAAAATGGATATTACAGATGAATCATCCATACAAAAAACTGTTGAACAAGTGATTTCAGAACAAAATCGTATCGATATTCTCATTAATAATGCAGGTTATGGTTCGTACGGAGCTATAGAAGATGTAGAAATTTCAGAAGCAAGAAAACAATTTGAAGTAAATCTTTTTGGTTTAGCACGACTCACTCAATTAGTGTTGCCCTATATGCGTAAACAACATTCTGGGAAAATCATTAATATATCCTCGATGGGTGGCCGTTTCACTTCATACTTTGGCGCATGGTATCATGCCACTAAATACGCTTTAGAAGCTTTCAGTGATGCTTTAAGAATGGAAGTTGAGCCATTTGGCATTGAAGTTTCTATTATTGAACCTGGTGGCATCAAAACTGATTGGGGTCATATCGCAGCAGATCAATTAGCAGCATCAGCTAAAGGTGGCGCATATGAAAAAGCAGCACTTAAAGCAGCAGAAGGTATGCACAAACAATATAATTCTAATTTACTTTCAAACCCTAAAATTATTGCCGATACTATTTTAAAGGCCGCTTCAAAAAAGAAACCTAAAGCACGTTATTTAATCGGTATGGGCGCAAAACCTCTTGTTTTCTTACATGCCATTTTACCAGCAAGACTCTTTGATCACATTGCTAGACGCTTAAGTTAAAAAAGAAAGGTCTAACATTGATAAAATTCATCCATCAATGTTAGACCTTTTTATACAAATAGCGGCTTTTATTTATCTAATAAATCTTCTACAGGCTCACCAATTCTTACATAATGACTACCTACTACACGTGTAATTGGATTTAATTTTTCAACATCCACATAAGCTTTATCTACATCATAAATTTCATCATCAATGTAAATTGACTTTATTTGTCCTACAAGCATGTCTGTTCCTTTTTGTTCATCTCCTAATTCTAAATGATGAACTAATTCACATTCATATCGAACTTTGGCTTCTTTCACACTAGGTACATTCACAACTTTAGAATCAGTTGTTGTAAGATCAGTCATGTCTAACTCATTTACATCAGCCTCATAATTATCGCCTGTTTTCACTACATCTTTTACGATATCTTCATCTACAATATGCACCACAAATTCTTTAGTACTTAGAATGTTTGCACTTGTATTTTTAAGTTCTCCATTATCTTTACCTACAGATATCATCAGCATCGGCGGTTCAGGACACACTACATTAAAGAATGCAAAGGGCGCTGCATTTACATTACCTTTCTCATCTTGTGAAGTGACAAAAGCAATTGGTCTAGGTGTCACTGTACCTATCAACATTTTATACATATTTCCTGTTTCTAAGTCTTTTGGATTTATATACATACTCATATCACCTTTCTCATTCATATTCATACATTCTATAATATTTCTGCACCATCATAAATCTTAAGGACTTATACATGAACAAGTCATTTAATTCAGTTCACAAAGATTAATATTAAAATATTTTAGTGATATTTTCATGACACTTTTTTGACAGTCACCTCAATTTTTTTAAAATTATTTAGCCCGTTTTGTTAAAAACAAAGATTAAAGTGATATAATTTAAAGGTTATAAAATAATTAAGGTAACTGTATTGCACTATTTAGTTATCTATTATCTCTTCGATTCTATATGAAGACAGCAATTTTTTAGATACTAACTACTTATTTACATTGATAAATAAGCGGACATTGTATTTAACTTTACTTGATTCATAAAATCTAAGATTGATAACTGAGTTTTCTTACGCTTAATTAAAAAAACAACATCAGGAGGAATCAACATGAAAGAAAAAGAAAAGTGGTATCAGTCAACTTGGTTCACAATTTTAATGCTATTATTTGTATTCCCAGTAGGATTATTCCTAATGTGGAAGTTTAAGAAAAACTGGAAGTTATGGGTAAAAATCTTGATTACTGTGTTAGTTGCAATAAGTGTGGTTAATATGATGACTAATAAGACACCGACTAACAATAACACAAGCAAGACTAAAACAGAACAAAAATCAGATAAACAAGAGGCAAAAAAAGATGATAAAAAACCAGAAACAAAATCATCGAATAAAATGAACGAAGTTGTTAAAGTCGGAAAAATGGAGTTCAATGTAACTAATAAAGCCATTGTAGATCAAGTTGGAGATGTAATGACAAATAATGCAAAAGGCAAATTCATAGTATTAGATATTACAGTTAAAAATAACGGAGATAAAGCTGTAGACATTACCGATTCGTTCTTTAAACTTTTAAGCGATAAAAAAACATTTGAAGCTGATGGTTCTGCAACAATCACTGCAAACCAAGCTGTATCGCCTGATGATTTAGGTTTTATTGGTGACAAAATCAATCCCGAAAGTACAAAAAATGCAAAACTTGTATTTGATGTAGCACCTAGTATTGCTGAAAAAGATAATTTAGTATTGCAAGTACAGTCTGGTTTTTGGGGAACAGAAACAGCAAAAATCGAATTAAAATAAATGTCTATGTTCTAAAACAATTTAGGAACGGTGAATTTCTCACCGTTCTTTTTTCTGTAGCAACCAAAAATAAAAGCCTCTAACCGCAATGGTTAAAGGCTTATGTATGGAGGCGGCGGGATTTGAACCCGCGTCCAAGGATCCTGATACAAATCTTTCTACGTGTGTAGTCTATTATTCAAATTTCACATGATGGTAGGAAATAGACAGCCAACATCATGCTAGTTCGATTAATCTCTTCTAGACAGACTTCGAACAGCAGTGCCTAGCGTATCCTACTAAAGTTGAATCACGTTAACAGCACATAGGCGATGCTGTTAGGTGATGCAGAGTGCGATTAGGCAGCTACTGCTAAATTATTGTTTGTTTTGCCAGTTATTATAAACTGTGTGTGTTGATGACGGAGACAACCCTCCGACACGCTTAATAAGCTCTGGGGACCCCTGTCGAATCCAAAACGCCCCCGAAATAATATTAAATAGATTCTATTCACTAGAATCCAATAGCACTCTTTATCATATCAAATATACATTTAGTAATCAATATAATTGTTTATAAATGATTTTCAAATAAACTAAGAATGCGGGAAGCAGGTTTAACCTGCTTTCCCTTAATAACGATCTTTCATCGCACGCTGCATGTCGCGTTTAATTGCTTTATCTTTAAGATCTTGACGTTTGTCATATTTCTTCTTACCTCTTGCGACGCCAATCAACATTTTACATACACCATGTTTCAGATACAGTTTTAATGGGATAATCGAATAACCGATTTCTCTTGTACGTGTGCCTAATTTTTCAATTTCTCTTTTGTGTAAGAGTAATTTTCTTGGTCGCACTGGATCGTGATTAAATCGATTGGCTTCTTCGTATGGCGCAATATGCATATTATGAACGTAAATTTCACCATTTTTTACTTGAGCGAAACTATCTTTTAAGTTTGCGCTGCCACGACGAATCGATTTAATCTCTGTACCTTTTAACACAATGCCCGCTTCAATCGTATCTTCTACATTATAGTCATGTCTGGCTTTACGATTCTCCGCTAAAGTACCAAGAGACTTTTTCTTCTTCTTCGACATCGTGTTCACCTCTTGTTGAAAATTTTATAAAAAGAGAGGAGCGGCCATCCCACTCAATATCTCTTATTTTTTCTTTTTACGCGCTTTTTGTTTTACCTTTTTACTTTTGTAAAACGGTTTGTGGTTCGTGTCCTTTTGTTTATCACGATTACGTTGGTTTTTACCTTTACGCTGTTTCTTCTTACCTTTTTTCTTGTCGCCGCCTAAGCTTTTACCACGTGTTTTCGTTTGAATCGTTGTGCCACGTGCAGGACGTTCATTTGATTTTCTACGTCTTGGTTCAGGCATACCTACGATTTGGAAATCAATCATACGTTGATCAACATCTACGTTGACGACTTTAATCTTCACTGTATCACCGATACGGAAAACATTACCTGTACGTTCACCAATCATTGCCATTTGACCTTCAGCGAATTGATAATAATCGTCTGTCATACTTGATACATGAACCATACCTTCAACAGTATTCGGTAATTCTACGAACATACCAAAGTTCGCGACTGAGCTGACAATACCTTCAAATTCTTCACCAATATGTTGAAGCATGAACTCTGCTTTCTTAAGTTCATCTGTATCACGTTCTGCTTCGATAGCACGACGTTCACGATTAGACGTATGTTCCGCAATTTCCGGCAATTTGTCTTCCCATTTGCGAAGTTCTTTGCCGCTCATTGAATCTTCAATCAAGTACTTGCGGATTAAACGATGTACTACTAAGTCAGGATAACGACGAATTGGCGATGTAAAGTGCGTATAATAATCTGCAGATAAGCCGAAGTGACCTAAGTTCACATCTTCATAACGTGCCTGTTGCATTGAGCGTAACATCATTGTAGATACAACCGTTTGTTCTGGAAGACCTTTTACTTTCTCATGAATTTCTTGAAGCGTACTTGGAGATACATCTTCTCCTGTGCCTCTTACTAGAATACCGAAGTTCGTAATAAACTCGAAGAATTGCGTTAAGCGATCTGATTTAGGTTGTTCGTGGACACGATAGATAAAGGGTACTTCCATTTTATTGAAATGTTCAGCGACTGTTTCGTTCGCTGCTAACATGAATGATTCAATTAAACGTTCACCTTCACCACGTTCACGCATCTTCACATCTACTGGAATTCCTTCTTCATTAACAATCACTTGCGCTTCATCAATATCGAAGTCGATTTCACCACGACGTTTACGCATTTGAATTAATGTTTCACTTAATTCTTTTGCTAAGTCTAACATCGGTGTCACATCTGGGTATTGTGCACGCACATTTTCATCATGATCAGTGATGATTTGGTTGACTTCATCATATGTCATACGATGATCAGATTGAATGACACTATCAAAGATTTCATGTTTAACAACTTTACCATCTGAATTAATTTCCATACGACAGCTTAATGTTAAACGGTCAACATTAGGATTCAATGAACAAATACCATTACTCAAACGGTGTGGAATCATTGGAATAACGCGGTCTACTAAGTAAACACTTGTTCCACGATCATACGCTTCTTTATCTAATGCTGAATCTTCTTTTACATAGTGGCTGACATCCGCAATGCTGACTGTCAATTGCGTATTACCATTCTTCAATTTCTTAAGCGCAATCGCATCATCTAAGTCCTTCGCATCTGCACCATCAATTGTAATCGTCAATTCATCACGTAAATCTTTACGTCCTTCTAATTCTGACGGTTCTATATATTCTGGTACAGCTTCCGCTTCTTTTAAGACTTCATCAGGGAATTCAATTTCAATACCGTGTTGATAAATGATAGATAGAATATCTACACCTGGATCATTTTTATGTCCTAAAATCGCAGACACATGACCTTCAGGATTATCATTTCCTTCAGCATATTTAGAAATTTGAACTAACACTTTATGGCCTTCAACAGCACCTAAACTTTGACCTTTAGGGATAAAGATATCCTGCATAATACGTTTGTCATCAGGAATCACAAATCCAAAGTGACGGCCTTCTGTATAAGTTCCTACCACTTGTGTGATTGAGTGTTTTTCAATAGATTTGACTTCACCTTCGACTTTACCTTTGAAATCTCCGCGTGAGGGCTGTACTTCTAAAATAACAGTATCGCCATCCATCGCACGGTTGATTTTTGTCGGTGGAATAAAGATATCTTCCATATCTTCGTCTTCAGGTCTAAGGAAAGCAAACCCTTTTTTGTTTTGGCTTAACGTTCCTTTTACTAAGTTATCTTTCATATTTTTTTGATTACCCTTTCTTTTGTAGCGGTCTGTTTTTGTTCGTTCAACTAAACCTGATTGTTCCAGTTCAACTAACACCTTTATTAAATCTCTAAATGAGTCGGCATTATCTAAACCTAAACGGTCTTGGAAATCTGAAACTGACATGGGTTCATAATCAGGTTGTTTTATAATTTCTGTGACAGATTGTTTTAAATCCATGATGCCCCCTCCTTTCTTTCTTATTTATATTTTTTGATTCGTCTTATTCAGACCAATCAAGTCCTTCTAAAAACTCATAAATATCTTCAAAGACTTGTTCTTTTTCTTTATCAATGGTAATTACATGCCCTGAATCGGCATACCATTTAATATCTTTTTCGTCAGAAGATGCTTCTTCATAAATCACATTTGCTGAATCAGGATTAATCATGTCATCTTTTTCAGCTTGAATGACTAATAATGGATCCATGACTTCATCTACATGATCTCTGACATTTTGAATTGTTTGTTGTAATTCTTTTAATGTACCTGTAGGTTGGAAAGCTTCCATTTCTCGATCAATCGTCTCTTGATCTTTTCCTTGGTATTTCTTAAAGTTGCGTGCATACTCTAAGACACCTTCGTACATTGAGCCTTCTGTCTTAATAAACATAGGCGCACACATGGTTACAATACCCTCTACATCTCTATTTAAGCTTAATTTCAAAGCAAAATCTCCACCTAAGGATAAGCCGGCTACCGCAATTTCATCATAGCCTTTAGATTTTAAGAAATCATAGCCATCTAACGCATCTTTAAACCAAACATGCGGACTAGATTGTAAAATCTCTTCCGGCGGCGCTGCATGTCCCTCATATTGCGGCGCATAAGAAGTATAACCTTTCTTTTGTAAGAAACGGCCTAATTGGCGCACGTCTGATGAATTCCCTGTAAATCCATGTAATAATAACACTGCTCTATTACCTTCTTCAAAGAAGAACGGTTTAGGCAATTTAATCTGCATGTCGTTCAATCCCTTCATCTCTTTCTAAATATACAATACACAATTACCATTATAATGAAAAAAGCCCGACTTTAACATTGTCGGACCTTACATTTACATATTGAGATAAGTAATTGCGAGCATTAAAACGAAAAACACAATAGATAAGACAATTGTGACACGGTTTAAGAATAAATCCACGCCGCGTTGTTTCTGTTTTCCACCAAAGAGCTGTTCAGCGCCCCCGCTGATGGCTCCTGAAAGTCCATTGCTTTTGCTTTCTTGGAGTAACACAACTGTGATTAATGCGATACAGTCTATAACTAATAAAACTGTCAACAAAATGTGCATGCTTTACTCCTCCATTCATAATATACCTAGCAATTATAACACGTTAGGTGTCTATTTATCAAATTCAATTCATAACACACTGAGGATTCTATCGATTGAAAGTACTTTTTCGTTTGATAGAAATAATCAACATATACAGCGCTAAAATTAACGATCCTGCTAGTGTAATCCATAATGGTAATGTCATATAGAATGATTTCACATGGACGATACTTTGTAAGATTGGGCCTGCGTTTACTGCTGTAAAGAATGTTTGTGAAATATAAACCGCAAATAAGAACCACCATAAATAAGGGTGTTGATTCCAAATTGCGATCAATCCACATAAATAAGCCAATAAATACATAATTCCTGTTAAGCGATAACTATTTAAGAAATTTCCGACTGCGTTTTTCGTTGCATCAATCTGATGAGAAGTCAATAAGTCTGTAATAACACTTTTATCCAACACTACAAAAATGTATGTGCCGTACATCATTGCTAAAAAGAGTGAAGCATATGCTATAAATCTACCCGATTTTTTTGCACGCATTACTTTATTGTTTTCAGTATCCATGATTTTTTCAAACTCCTTCATGCCTTTAGAATACTTCCATTGTTTTTCATTATATCAGTTCTTGAACATGAGCGGGAGTGTCTGCATTAGAAAGCAAAAAAGAAAGGCTCTATACTATTTAGGACTGGTGATAATC
>NZ_KV808414.1:0-6084 GCF_001812305.1 Staphylococcus sp. HMSC056G08 | reverse complement strand
ATTATACTATAAATTCAACTTTGCAACAGAACCGACAAACGCTTATATGACGCCGTTTGTCCATTTGTATTTGGTTTACATAATCATTTATTATGTAAATAATTTATATTAGATGAGTAGTAGCCAATGACTACAGTGATTATTTCTTTATTAAATTGCTTATATCTATTTTTCGTTAAAATCATACTATAAAATTAACTTTGCAACATAACCGATAAATTTATGAAAGACTTAATCATCCAAATATTAGCAATGGTTTCAGAACAAGAACGAAATGAAAGTAAACGTAGACAAGCACAAGGTATTAAAGTTTCGAAAGAAAAAGGGGTATATAAAGGACGTCCTTTACTCTATGCACCGAATGCTAAAGATCCTCAAAAACGTGTTATTTATCATAGAGTTGTAGAAATGTTAGAAGAAGGACAAGCAATTGGAATGACGAACTTTCCGTTTACAAGTATAGAGCAATTTAACGATGTATCTGTTAAAAATGAATACCATATGGTTAAAGAGGAAGGCGGAAACACTGATGCATTATTAGAGAAACACCGCATGGAAAACAGAGATAATTCTCGAACTCCAATGTAATGGAATGATGAAGCTTACGCTGGCTTCTCTAATGTTGAACCTTGGTTCCCAGTCAACCCTAACTACGTGTCAATTAATGTCGAACAACAAGAAGCGGATGATCATTCTATATTGCAATTTTACAAAGATTTAATTCAACTTAAAAAGTCAGATGACACCTTTACGTATGGAGAATTCAACTTAATTGATTCAGAAAATTCCAGTATTTTTGCATATACTCGCACATTAAATAATAAAACTGCAGTCATTGTCAGTAATCTAACAAATCAAACTGTAAGTCTAAAAACTGACCTTGAATTAAACAAGGGCGATTTAAAATTGCATAACTATGATACTGAAATTAATACAGATAATATAAAACCCTTTGAAGCATTTGTTACTATGATTTAGTATTTAGTTAACAACTTCATTCAGTTGACAATTACCCAAAAAACAAATCCTCTCATAACAAGATAAATCTTAATTTGAGTGGGTTTGGTTTTTAAATATATTAAATTATTCCTAACTACTCAAACTTACTGGAAGATAAATATGTATTATCTTTCATGGTTAAACTTTTTCTTGATTTAATAAATGTAGTTCTAATAGTCTTTTTATACTTTCCATCAAATTAGAGCATATCTTGAACCCAACGTTAGATAGTTAAATGACAAATTAGTATTTTCTTAATATAAGATGGCTACTTTTCATTGTATAAACACTAGATATATTGTATATTTTGATTAGGGATTGTTTTAATATATATTAAAAGCACAGTAATTAATGTCCCAAGTGCATTTTTGCAATCCTAGTTGTATATATTTTTCATTTAGAAAAGCATTTCTAAACATCTAGCTCCTAAACCGCCTTAATGGCGGTTTTTTTGTAGTGAATTTTACATTCAAACTATAGTTATAAATAAAAAGCCACTACACCATCGTTGTAGTGTAGTGACTCACTTAAATCGTCAAAAAAAGAAGTTGTATGACCAATGTACCTTGCAGGTACGTACTTATGATAACATGTAATTCCTAAATTATGTTAGTAAGAAGTGATAATAATTGGGCAAAGACCTCTGATTATAAATATATTTCAGAAATAATAAACTAAAAGTCATTGATTTAATCCAAATATATGCTAATATATTTCATATGTCGCTTTCCAGTAGTGGCATATAAACTCGTGTTGTGTGCGTTTTCAGTTCTACCACACTCCACAGGTGTGTGTAAGTTCACAGTTAACATTAGATTTACTTCAAGGTCATCATACTCTGTATGATGACTTTTTTATTAAAGACTTTTAGTCTTTAATAAAAAAGGTGTGAAGCATAATCATCTGATTTTTAATTGACTATAACTATTGATTTAATAACATTTTGAATATTTGTAATAATTAATCGTTATTAATCACTAATAATATAATATTAGATATAAGCACATCATTTCCTTGATTTTGATAATATAATATTTCTAATTCCCAAAGATAATTATGCTCTTTTCACATTAAAAATAAGACTGGTAATTTACTCACCAGCCCTAAATAGTATAAAGTCTATAATACTTAAGATGTTTACTTCTTTAGTTCTTATCGCCTTTAACCTGATCAATCAAATCATTAGCTTTATCTTTAACATTATCCACAATTTCCTTAGCTTTACCTGAGGCTTTATCCCCTTTACCTTCTGCTTTTAAATCCTTGTTATCAGTTACATCCCCAATAGTTTCTTTAATATTTCCTTTTGCTTGTTCAAATTTTTCTTCACTCATTGTTATTCCTCCTAAAAAAATAGTATTTATGGTGTAAATCTATTATGCTAAACCTTTTTAAAAAAGTAAAGTCTTTTAAATTAAGTGTAATTCTTGATTTATTAGAGATTATCCTTTAAGATATATTACATAATCCCAAAGATTTAAGATAACTCATTTCAACTTCATTTGATTTTATTTAATTTCACCAGTCAAATCACCTACAAACTCTAACATAGTGTTTGTAGGTGATTTTCAGTATATTTCTCAAATCTACCACTGTTAGCTATAACAAGCAAACTCAAAATACAAACAAATGTTATTATCTCACAATGAACACTCTTTTTACAAATAACTTTTTTCAGTTTTATAAAGTTTAATAAAACTGAACAATAAAACATCCTTTCTAAGAAACAATGAAATTTATTCCACATACATAACCTAAAATATGCAAAGTCATGTCTCCTCACTCGAAATTAAAAAACTTGTAAACCGCGATGCTAATAAATATTACAAAAACAAACTCATGTTATTGTCACATCAATTTTATAGTTATCCACTTTTTTTTAAAATCATAAAAAATAAAACCTGCTATTCATCATCTTTTCCAGTAGAAAACAGAACTAAAATCAAAAACAAATAAACCTTCTATCAAGATATTAATAATCATCTTCCCCATACTATTATTCTATTTTCATTTTTGATTTAATTGCTTTACTCAAAATCCTTTGTACTTAACTTAAAAATTTGTTCTTTCTTCTCTGTCAGTTCCTCAAATATAAATTTAGGTTTTTTTCCTGAAATCAAAATATTAAAAGAATCATCATAAATAGCTTTCGCTTCTTCTTTCAGCTCAGTTTGAGACATATCAATTATATGATAAACATTTTCTATTTCTTCAAGTAAACTTGAACTTTTTTGATAGTAAATTAAATCATCTTTATTAGCTTCAAGTTCAGCAAAACCATTTCTAATTCCATATTTCAAAACATAATAAAGTAAAATAGCTGAAAATATTATATATATTAAACACCAAATTTATCCCTCCTCCTTTGATAGATTTTATCATAGCCCCCAGAAAAGTTTTACAACCTTATTTCAAAGAAATGTTTTAAAAAGTAATAGGATATTTATGTCTTTTTTAATTCAAAAGCTTTATAAGATCTTAATATATAAATGAGATACATATAAATATAATGTAATTCCATACACAAAAACCTATAAAGTGTATTTTCACATTATTAATTCATATGCAAACTAAAGTTTTGCATAAACTAACAAAAACAACTTCCATTTTAATTACTGCATCGATAAATCTCTTCAAAAAAACATAATTTTTATTTTGTACAAATTAAAAGCGTAGATGATAGTTTTATACATTAAATTGAATAATCTAATGAAACCAGTTACTTAATAAAGATACAGTTTTTACATAAGTATTTTCCAACCACTAATTCCAAAAATTCTAAAGTGATTCTTATCACTTGTAATGATTAACTATAGTAACAAGAAAAGATAAATTCATTTCAAACATACACAAAAACACGTACTTATGACATACATAAACACGTGTAAACACTAACTATCTATTAACTATCTGTTTTTTATAAACAGTACTATATAAACACATGTCATTAAAAGAAAAGGAATAGTCAATAAAAAGACTTTTACATGGTTTATATTAGAAACCCATAGAAACAGCGATAACATAAATATATAATTCAAAATCACAATAAAAAATATTGGCCAGTTGAAGATCTTTCTGTTATACATAGTTATCCCACCTTTTAACAACCAGCTACATATCCGCCAGAAGCACCGCCAATACCGCCACCAATGGCTCCTACAACACCACCGCTAACAGTTCCAACAATAGGAAGTGTAACAGTTCCAACAGCAGCTCCTCCTAAGCCACCAGTTGTCGCACCACCAATAGCTCCTCCTACAGTTCCGATTACACATTTAGCAGCTCCTCTTTCTTGTTGCTGCTTAACAACTTGAACACCCAACTTACCATCCTCTTCAAAATAAACTAAAGTCGCGTCTTCACCATTTTTATCTTTTGCTGTTACAGGTAATTGCTCAGTTTTTCCAGAATGAGTATCTTTTATTGTAGCTATACCATTTTTATCAATATTGTATGTAATCCCTTTGTTCAAATCAATTCTAGCCACATTATCATTAATTTTTGAAATAGTTCCTGCACTATCTATAGAGACGTCTGATTGCCTAGTTTCTGAAGCTTCTGAGTAGTTATTAATCACCGTCGGAGCCAAAACTAGACTAGAAGCTACAACAAATGCAACACAACCTTTTGTTACTTTAGATTTATAACTAAATTTTTTATACATTCTCATCTCTCCTATTAATCATTTGCATATTCATATTAACAAAATAATTAATTAAAGAGTTCACCAATCCCCGAACGGTTGAAATTCGTTCTTAAGTGTCTAAAATGTTGCTTTATCGACAATGGTCGACCAGATCACACTATGCCGACATTCGTCTGCATGTTTATTTAAAGGGCTTCTCATTAATCAATAAATTTGCTCGGCATAAATACATGTTTTATTTCTTTTTCTGAAGCCTAAACATATCCATCCTTTTCCAAAGGATCTATAACGTGTATAACTGCTGGAGATATTATATCTTTATCATATATCGAGAAAAATTAGCATCAGAAACTTCATTTCTTGTTAACAAACTTCATCATAACTCTTATAAAAATTTTGAGGATCTTTATTTTTAATTTTAAAGGGGTATTTTGAAGAACCCAAAATATTTATGTAGATTTATATTCTAAAACTCTATATAAGTGCTTAAAAAGAAGATAAGAGCAAAGTAGATATATTTCAATTTCACATCACAAAGTTTTAGCAAAACGAGTGACGATTTTTTTGGCACATTATATTTTTTCTAAGTTTTCATCAGAACCTGATAATACTAATTAAAAAAGCAACCATATTAAATGGTTGCTAAATCGAATCAGCAAGTTAATTGCGGACATTCAATTTAAGAAAGGTAATAGCATTATAACATATTCTGATCACTTTAATAAATCCTAATAACCTTTCCCACAAAATTTTATAGAGTGAATTTTCCTTCAATTCGTTCCCTTTATATATTAAACACTACTTTTTCATCAACATTAATATAAAAGCAATACAGTAGTGATATTTTATATATTGGGAATGTCACACTACTACTCTGACGTGATGTGTAATACTAAAAGTTTTGTGCGAAAAACTACTATATTTTCTCTCGATAACACCAAGTCCATTTCCTATACTATAGTTAATACTAAATAATTTACATTTGATAAGTTTATTTTTCGCCATAAAAGATATACAATGTGATTATATTCCCAATAATCTTCCGAAAAGATTATATATAATTCACTATTTTCTCCAGTAAAAGCATTAAATAGATGTTAATTACTGGAGTTTTTGATTGATTTTTAAAATATAGTTCCTTATAATTATAAATATGTGGTATACTCCACAAATATTACGTGAATATTGATTGACAATCAAAAGGTTTCCTATTGTATTTAGTTGCCCCTTACAACTTTGTTACTAGAATTTTTATATCAAAATTTCTTATACACATAAATAACTTTAAAAGTTTTATAAATAAAATCATAAACTAGATTTTATTTACTCTCTGTCATATAAGACTTAAGAACAATACAAAAGAGGTTAAAAAATGAAGGCATAGGTTGCTTTATCATAAGATAAGCAAACTTATGCTTTTATTTTTTACAATAAAATTT
>NZ_KV808413.1:0-964 GCF_001812305.1 Staphylococcus sp. HMSC056G08 | reverse complement strand
TTGATTAAAGAAAGGGGGGGCTTGTATGAAGTTTGGAAATTATAAAATTGATTCTTTTTGGTTAATTATGATTATAGGTTTTTTAGCTACTTCTATATTTTTTCCTTTCATGCTTTTGTCTGTAATTATTTTATTGATTTTTGGTTTAGAAAAAGATGATAAAAAAGGTTAAATTCGATTTCTTGGTTTTGTTTTTTGAAACGAGTGAAACGAGTTTCTTCTTATCTTGATACTATATAGAAACAACGTCATTTTATATATTTATGTATAAAAGCTTTTGTATCAAGGGTTTGAGGCTGTTTTTTGCCCTTAAAACTCCTTAAAGAAAAATTTGCATAAAAAAAGACCCAGTATTATGATTAAAATACGACTAATTAATCAATACTGGGGGTCTTTTATATGCATATTAATAATAGCATGACAGGAAATGACAGACAAGCAAATAAACCATTTAAAGACATTACTAAAACAGGAAAGACACGCCCATGGCGTGAGAAAAAGGTAGCGAACGTAACATATGCTGAACTTCTTCAAATACTAGAATTTAAGAAATCTAATAATGTTAAACAGTGTGGCGAAGTGTTGGAGTTTAAACCGAGTGATACTGGACATTTAAAACTATATCGAGCATGGTTTTGTAAATCAAAGTTATGCCCAGTTTGTAATTGGAGACGAGCAATGAAACAAAGTTATCAATCCCAACAAGTGGTTGAAGAAATTTTAAAAGAATATCCAAATTCTCGTTGGCTCTTTTTAACACTGACTATTAAGAATGTTTTTTCGGGTCAAGAATTAAATGAATCATTAAGTTATATGACTAAAGCATTTAGAAAATTAATGATGTATAAAAAAGTATCTAAGAACCTTATTGGTTTTATGAGGGCAACTGAAATAACGGTCAATAAAAAAAAGGATCTTACAACCAACATAATGCATGTTTATTGTCGGTTAGACCTAATTTTTT
>NZ_KV808412.1:0-3315 GCF_001812305.1 Staphylococcus sp. HMSC056G08 | reverse complement strand
ATTCGTCTGCAAGTTTAGTTAAGGGTTCTTCTCAACGCACAATAAATTTTCTCGGCATAAAAACTTGTCTGAAGCTTAAAGATCTAAATCACTTTGTTTTTGTTTTGCTACATTCTCTTTAACAAATCCATCTTCTGTCATTTCTGATTGGTTTTGATTTACTCTATCTTGAACATCTTGCATAAAATTTACTGTATCTTGCATAACTTTTGCAGTTCTTAAATTGTTATTAGCAAAAGATTTATCAGCAATTTTTTGTGCAGCATCTTTATATTTATTAAATCCTTTTTCAAAGTTCGGAAACGCCTTTTGAACCATATGATAGACGTTTACGGCTTTTTGTCTAAAGTTTTTCAGTTCTTCATTCTCACTCTTTAATTCTATGTTCTCACTTTTTAATTTATCGTTTTCTTTTGTTAATTTCTGATTCTTTTCTAAAAAGCTGTAACTCTCATCTCTAAGTTGTGCATTTTGTTCTTCTAAACTCTTATCTCTTAGTGATTCATAATCATCTAAAATCGCTCGTGCTGAACTCACAGTTTCTTGAAGTCGATTAAATTCAGATGAAGATATGATTTTATTACCAGTTTCTATATCTTCACTTGAAAATAAGCCTTTAGAAACCTTTTTAATCTCATTTTTATGCTCAATGTACTCTAAGTCATCAGAATCTTTTAAAACGTTTCTATGAGCTTCTAAACGCTTCTCAAGAGATTTTAAATCTTCTTTCGTTTGTTTTAGTTTCTCGTCATAATTTCTTGTTTCTTTTTTCGTTTTCTTAAGTTCTTTTTGATATAAGTCAGTTTCCTTTTTAAACTGATCCATTGCGATATGTTCTTTTTCACTAACAGTTTTAGACGTACCACGCTTTAATTCATATCCACGAGTATTTACAAACTCATTAAAGTCATCTTGAAGTTCAGTCATATTCTTTTTATTTCCTAGCATTTGTTTTGCAGATAAACGACCGTCATCAGTGATAGGTACAAAACCGAAATGCATATGTGGTGTTCTTTCGTCTAAATGAACTGTTGCGTACAACATATTCTCTCTTCCGTATCGTTCTTCTAAGAACGACAGACTATCTTTAAAGAATTGTTTAGTATCTTCTTCGCTCAATTCTTTAAAAAAGGATTCATCACTTGTGATTAATCCATCAACATGTTTAACAGCATCTTTTCGAATCTTTCTTTTTTGAGTGTAGTTTTCTTGAATTAGTTCTTCGATTTTTTGATTATAATCTATATTTTGTTGATTAATTAAATCGTAGTTTTTATATGTTTCTTCATGGTTAATATCTTTATTGTTATAATTCTCATTCTCTCTTTGATTATGTCTTTGTAATCCTCTTGTATTTACACTACTTTTAACTCTCGAAACTCTCAAAATTGAATACGACATACAACCCCACCAATCAATAAGATATTAGTTTATGTTAATTAAAGTTTAACACACTAGACTTATTATGGCGTTCGCCTCCATAAGTCATTAAACCGTGTGGTCTTGCAGACGGCTAAAACCATGTTTTTTCTTTCAGAAAAAAAGGGTAGCAAGAGCTACCCTAAGTCAAAATTATATAGCTTGTCATGATGTGATATAGCTATATAATTTTCTAATTCTGCTCGTAACTTTTCATGATTATTATTTAAAGTTTCTCGCAAAACATCAGAAATATCTTCGTCTGATATTTCGTTAAGAAGTTTTTTATATCTGTATTTTGTTCTTCTTTGTAAATTAGACCATTCATCTAATTCGTTTAAAAGCATATAAACCATTGCTCTTTTCTGTTGATTCTCTACTGTTTTCCATTTAGGTTTTATTATTTGTAAATCATCAAAACATTTATCCCATTTTTGTGTCATCGATCTTTTTAGTTCAAATTCTATTCTCCATAAATACTCATCTTCGATTTCTTTTTTATCAACTTCACTTAGTTGCAATTTTTTATTATAAATTCTGATATAACGTTCACTATCTCGAACACCAAAGTACTTTGTTTCTGGTTTATCATTTCGTCCATAAAAAATTGTTTTCTTTAATGATTTATCTGACATGATATAAAAATCAGCTAAGTTGATTGGTAAATCAAATGCTAAGTCTATTCTTGAAAATTCTTTACCACGCATATTATCTAAAAATACAAATTGAATAAAATCTTTCTCTTCGTCGGATAACTTGCTGGGATTAAATTCAACTCTGATTTCACTACGATTCAATTGTTTAGCAAGTCGTCTGTCATATTCAACATACACTTTATTATCCAAAGCATGAGCTTTAAACTTATCAAAACCAGTATCACGTAAATTTATTCTAGGATCTCTCTCAACATAGTTTTTTAACTGTCTTTCTCGACCCTCGATAAGATAACCTACAACCGTGATTCTATCGAATACCACCGAAATTTTTTCATTTTGTGTCACGGATGTAACACTTAACCGGCTATTAGATAGTCCGGTTAACCCAAAATTGTTTATCTCGTTGTTTTTCATAAAAATACTCCCTTTCGATTATCCAAATGGATAACTCAAAAAGGAGTTTAGAGTTTGATTATATTCCTGACATGTTATAATATAACTACAGTTAAATATAAAAAACTCTTTGGTAACTAGTTCTTCCAAAACTAGTTTACCTTCCTTTTTGGAGTTGGCGCTCCACTTGGATATTTTTTTCTTAGGAACAGTATAGCATATCTGCTACGCTGTTCTTTTTTTATTCCAATTTCCTTTTGTCGTGAACCTACGGAGCCACGTTCACTACGTGCTTAGGGGTTGTGCCTACACAACCCCTTGCACTAGTTTAACTTGTGGCTCTTTTCCCGACAAAAGTTTTCTCGGCATAAATGCATGTTTACTGTAAAATTGATACTGATACAAATAAAAAATAAAAGGATAGTTGCAAATGAAAAATACTTAGATAAAATTAAATAAAATGCGAAAATTAAAAGGAGTTAAAAATGCCTTATATTTATTTAATAATATCCATAAGTACTGAAGTTATTGGAAGTGCATTTCTTAAATCTTCAGAAGGCTTTTCAAAATTTATACCATCCTTAGGAACAATAATTTCATTTGGAATTTGTTTCTATTTTTTAAGTAAAACAATGCAACACCTACCACTAAATATAACTTATGCAACTTGGGCGGGACTAGGTTTAGTCTTAACAACCGTAGTCTCAATAATTATTTTCAAAGAACAAATAAATCTAATAACTATAGTATCTATAGTTTTAATCATAGTCGGCGTAGTTTTGTTAAACATTTTCGGAACATCGCATTAATTGCTTTATTCCAATTGCTTTATTGACGTTGAGCCTCG